>JAKAMJ010000062.1 GCA_021812955.1 bacterium
CCGCGACGATCACGACCGCTCCGATTATCACCCATCTCGACTTGAAAAAGCCTCTTGCTTCCCGTATCTCTATATGTGCCATAGCACCGCTCAGTATACGCGGAAACCGCCCTTCTGTCTTCCGTGGAAGGTGAGTCTGACTCACCTTCCGGGGCCGCGGATCTTATTGCACCACGACTTTCGTGATGCCGAAGATGCTCCGCACCGTGTAATGCGCCGTGAAGCTGATGTCCTTCCCGTTCGGGATGTACGGATCGCGCATTAGATAGTCCCCGCCCCGGCCGCTCGTGAGGACGACGAAATGCGTACCACCATAAGCACGGACGCCCACCACGACCGGATCGCCCTGCGCGAGCGTCGCGTCTATCGCCGCGGTCTTGCGCGTCGCCGATACGCCATCCACGTATATGGTGTAGAGGAGGTACGCCGGGTAGTACGCCGCGAAATTGTCCGGATTCGCGTTGATTGAAACAGGCGTCACGGAACGATGCCCGTAGTGCGTGAGCACCATCGCCATGGACGTCACGAGGCAGCCGTCGCTCTTCAGCATGTATTTCGTGCCATTGAGCGGCATGTTCCCCCACGCGCTGTCGCGCTGGTTGTAATAGCACCCCCACGCGTCGCAACTCGTCTGATTGCTGAGCAGCCCGGATCCTCCGGCATTCACCGAGAAAGCCGAGAAGCTCGCGAGCTGCGCCTTCGCGGAAGCGAGCAGCTTCTGATACGTCGCTTCTTGCGCTTTCGTCTCGACGAGGAGTCGCGTCTTCGTCTTGGCCGTCCTCGTGAGCGACTGCTCCTGCGACGCGAGAGTGTCCTTCTGGGACGTCAGCTCCGCCTTCTTGCGTTCCGAAGCGCTCTGCGACGCGGCGAGCATGGTCTTCTGCTCCCGCAGCGAGCGCACGTTCGCCTGGATCGCGGTCTGCACTTGCAGCATCGCGTCCGCGTCAGTCCAAGTCTCGGAAAGGCTTCCCGACGAGAAAAGCTGCACGATGAGCGGCTGTTCGTCGTTCCGCGCGAGACTCCGGACGTCCGACGCGAGCGCGGCCTGGTTCGCGCCTATCCGATCCTGCGTAGCCGCGATGCCTGACCCTATCCGAGCGATCTGCGCCTGCGTCGCAGAGATCTGCGCCTGCGTCGCAGACACCTGCGTCTCGATGGTCTTGCGCTGCAAAGTAAGCACGTTTATCGCGTCCTGGAGCGTCTTCTTGTCGGCGTCGGCCTTCAGGAGCTCCGCCTGGTATTGCGCGATCTTCTGGTTGAGCTGCGCTATCTCCGCCGCGCGCGCATCGGGCTGGCTCGCAGCCGCATCCGCAGACACGACACGCGGCGACGGCACGGCGACCGACGCGAGCGCTACGGCGAAGAGCACTGCCGCGCCGAATCCTGGGCGGTTCATGCGCATATCACGGACACTGGCTGTAGCGCTGCTGGCGACATGCCTATAGTATAAGCCAGATGGAACGCATTTTCCGCTACCTGTCCGCAGCCCGGCTGCCGCTCGCTCTCACTGCGCTGTTCATCGTCCAGAATCTCGCCTTCAACGCCTGGGTGCACCTCTCGCCGAACCCGGAGCTTCCGTCACTCCTTTTCGAGAGCTTCACGCTCGGCATCCTCCTTTACGGACCGGCCGTCCTGCTCGGCCCCCGGTCGCGCTACCTGTTCCTGTTCTGCGTGTCCCTCGCCGTCTCGCTCGTATTCGTATCGCAATACCTTTATTATTCGTTCTTCGGCGGGTTCCTCCAGGCATCCGCGCTCCACTACGCCGGGCAGCTCAATTCAGAATGGAGCACGGTGGCGACCCTCCTCTCGGCGCGCGTCATCCTGTTCACGCTCAACGTGGCGGCCGTGCCGCTCGCGGCATTCCTTCCGCGCAAAGGCCGGTTCCCCCGCGTGCGCCTGGACAAGCGCGAGAAGATCGTCGCGAGCGTCGTCGGCGGGAGCATGGTTCTGCTCGGATACGGCGCGCTCCTCGCTTCGAGCGGCAACGGCTGGCAGAAGCTGACGCATCCGGCACAGACCGTCCGCGAGCTCAACAGCTTCACATTCTCCCCCGACCAGACGGTCCAGGAGATTGGCATCCTCAACTATTCAATCGGCGACATGATAGGCGCTCTTTCCCGCGCCACGGCAGTCACGCCGAGCGACATTCAGTTCGTGCGTAGCACGCTCGCGAGCAAGCCTGCGGTGACGACCGGCAGGTACTTCGGCATCGCGCGCGGCGACAACCTGATATTCGTGCAGGTGGAATCGCTCGACGCGTCGGTCATCGGGCAGACGGTCGGCGGCCAGGAGATAACGCCGAACCTGAACCGGCTTGCGCGCGAAGGGCTCTACTTCGACGACTATTACACGCAGGTCGGCCCCGGGAACACCGCCGACGCCGAATTCGTCACGCTCGACTCGCTCTATCCGCTCGCGAACACGGTCGCCTTCATAGACTTCGCCCACGACACGTACGCTGCGCTACCCGACCTGCTCGTCAAGAACGGCTACCACACCTACGCCCTTCACGGAGACGTGCCTAACTTCTGGAATCGCGCCAACATGTATCCGTCGCTCGGCTACGAGGACCAGATAAGCAAGAGCAGCTTCACCGCTACCGAGGCCGGATTCGAGACGCTCCCCGATGACGACTTCCTGTCCCAATCGGCGCAGAAGCTCGCCGCCGCGCAGGACCCGTTCATGGCGACTGTCATCACGCTCTCGTCGCACACGCCGTTCATAATCCCCGAGCAATACCAGGCGCTCCAGTTCACTGATGATTCGGGCTTCACGAGCAAGCAGGAGGATTATCTGCAGAGTATCCATTACGCAGATGGCGCGCTCGGCGCGTTCATCGCCGAATTGAAAACGAACGGAGTATACGACAGCTCGCTCATAGCGATATACGGCGACCACGGGAGCTCGACGTACGTGGGCGACATCCTCGGTGGCAGCCGCACGCCCGCCACCCTCGACAACAGCCGCGTGCCGCTCATACTCCTCTCCCGCGCGCTGAATGCCAAGAAGCACGGCACCGTATCGACTCCGGGCAGCCACCTCGACCTGTATCCCACCGTCGCGAACCTGCTCGGCATCAAGCCCCCGAGCACGGTATTCGGCCAGGATCTGCTGAGCACGAAGACGCCGGTCGTCGCGCATCGCGACCCGTATTCCGGGCAGGTCACGGCGATACTTACCCCCAAGCTCGCCTACGAAGGTGCGCCGAGCGGCCGGTTCGAGGACGGCTCGTGCGCCAGCCTGCCCGCAAGCACCACGCTCCCGGTCTCTGACTGTCAGAGCCTCTTCGACCGGCAGTCGGCAGCCATCCGCGCGTCCGACCTGATCATCCGCGGAAATCTCCTGCCACAGCTAACCCCATAGA
>JAKAMJ010000063.1 GCA_021812955.1 bacterium
GCGCGGCCCCTTCGGGGCCGCGCCTGTTTCTGTGGATAAGAGAGTAGGGAAGTTGGAGGCAGTGGAATATACTGTACTCCAGTGGGAGAAAGTGGAATGCGAGGCAGCCGCCTCGCAACCTCCAATGACCCGCGCCATTCCTATGTTTCTAGGAGAACACCTGCACACCCTCGATCCGAAGAATAGGATTTCAGTCCCGTCTAAGTTCCGGAAGGAGCTGGGTCGTGCGGTCGTAGTGACGCGAGGCCTCGACAACTGTCTGTACCTCTATTCTCGCAAAGAGTGGGAGAAGCAGGCGCGCGTGTATTCTGCCGAAGTAAACGGCAGCGCCGCCCGCCGTGGCCTGGCCAGGCTTTTCCTCGCCGGTTCTTCAGAGGCGGAAGTGGACAAGGCGGGGCGCGTCCTGATTCCCGAACATCTCAAGGCATTCGCTGCCATCAAGGATAAGGCGATTATGGCAGGCGTCGCTGACCGGGTCGAAATATGGGAAGAGCAGGCGTGGAAGAAGTACATGGCAGGAATCGAGCACGACGCGAACGCTTTCGCCGAGGAGCTCGATAGCAAGAACTGATATGGAAGCCCGCCACGACAGCGTGCTCATGAACGAAGTGCTCGCGGCACTCGATGTGCAGCCGAGCGATACGGTCGTCGATGCGACCCTTGGCGGAGCCGGGCATTTCGCTGAGCTGCTTTCGCGGCTCGGCGAGGGCGGCACGATCATCGGCATAGACGCCGACGCGGAAGCTGTCGAGCGGGCTCGCGTAGCGTACGCGCGCGATCGGCGGCCTGAGCGCCCGGTCGCGCATCTAGTCAATGACAACTTCCGCAATCTTGCGCGCATCCTCGACCGGCTCGGCATCGGCCGTGTAGACAAGGCACTCTTCGACCTGGGCTGGAGCGGGTACCAGATAGCGTCACTGCGCGGGTTTTCATTCCAGGGCGACGAACCGCTCATCATGACGTATGGCGATTCCGGCGAGACGGCGGCCGACATCGTAAACGGCTCGACCGAGGCGGAGCTTGCCGACCTCATATTCGCCTACGGCGAGGAACGCTTCGCCCGCGGCATCGCGCGCTCGATAGTCGCAGCGCGCGCGAAAGAGCGCATCCTCACGACCGGCGCGCTCGTCGCCGCGATCGAAGCTGGCGTCCCGCGCTGGTATCGTGCGCGGAAGGCTCATCCTGCCACCAAGACTTTCCAGGCGCTCCGTATCGCCACCAACGACGAGCTCGGCGCGCTCCGGGAAGGGCTTTCCGCGGCGCTCGCTTCGCTCGCGCCGCGCGGCCGGCTCGCGGTCATCTCCTTCCACAGCATCGAGGACCGCGTCGTGAAGACCGCGTTGCGCGACGCCGCCGTGGCGGGGCAGGGCGAGCTCGCCCACAAGAAGCCCGTCGCGCCCTCGCGCGCCGAAGTGCTCGCGAACCGGCGCGCGCGCAGCGCGAAGCTGCGCGTGTTCGAGCGCGCGGCGGCCCCGGCCGGCCGGACTGAATCGCCGATAACACCTTTTTCTTATGCATAACCATCACGCTATCCGGTTCCCGTTCTCGCTCGTGCCGATGTTCGCCGGCACGGTCGTGGCGCTCGTCGTCGCCTATGTCGCGCTCATCGCGGTCGTGATGAGCTACGCGGCGGTCACGGTCGAGTTCGCGCAGTCCGTCAAGGACGACGAGGCGTCGGTCGCGACGCTCGAGAGCCGCTACCTCGCCAGCGTGTCGCGCATCGAGAATGTCGATTATCGCGCCGCGGGGTACGCGGCTCCGGTCGCGACAGTGTTCGTCCCGTCGGCGGGTGCGACCGCCTTGCGCTAGCGACGTATGCGTGCGCAGTTCCGTTCCCGCATACGTTTCGTCTTCGCGTGCGTCGTCCTGGCGGCGATGCTTCTCGCTTTGCGTCTTTATTTCGTGCAGATCGTAGACGGGCGGTACTACTCGCAGAAGGCCGACCGGCAGTTCGCCGCCGCATCGGGCGGCGGCTCGTTCGATCGCGGAGCCATCTATTTCACCGACAAGGACGGCACGAACATATCCGCGGCGACACTCGCGACAGGCTTTCTCATCGCGATAAATCCGCAGACGATGACGGACCCGGAGGCTGCATTCTCGGCAATCTCCGCGCGCGCGTCCACGACGCTCGACCACACCGCGTTCATGAACGCGGCCGCTAAGAAGAGCCAGGTATATGTGGAAGTAGCGCATCATGTGCCTGAGGCGGCGGGTGAATCGCTCGCGGCGCTCGCGCTCCCGGGCGTGCAGGTGCTGCGCGAGCGGTGGCGATACTACCCGGGGAATTCGCTCGCGGCGCAGACGATAGGCATCGTATCGTACGGTTCGGGCGACACGCTCGCCGGCCGGACCGGCCTCGAAGCGGAATACGACGAGACGCTCGCTCGGTCCGGGGATTCGCTCTACTCGAATTTCTTCGCGGAGATATTCTCGAATGTCGGCAACCTGCTCGTGAATGCTCGCGACGCGCGCGCGGGCGACGTGGTAACGACCATCGAGCCGGAAGTGCAGACGCGTCTCGAATACGACCTCAAGCAGGTGAACGACCGGTATTCGAGCAACGAGTCGGGGGGCATCATCATGGACCCCGCCACGGGCGCGATATTGGCGATGGCGAGCTATCCGACCTATGACGAGAACGACCTTTCGAGCGTGCAGCCGGCGCTCCTCGGCAACCCTCTCGTGGAGCAGGTGCACGAGTTCGGCTCCATCATGAAGCCGCTCACGATGACCTCCGGCCTCGACGCGGGAGTAATAACTCCGCAGTCCACGTTCGCCGACCCGGGGTGCATCACGGTCGACCGGATGAAGATCTGCGACTGGGATATGAAGCCGAAAGGGACGATCGGCATCAAGCAGACGATATTGCAATCGCTCAACGTGGGCGCGTCGTGGATCGCGGTGCAGCTCGGGCAGGAGAAGTTCCGCGAGTATTTCACGAAGCTCTTCGGCCAGAAGACGGGCGTCGACCTTCCGAGCGAGAGCCGCGCGCTCGTCGGCAACCTGTCCACGACGCAGCAGGTGAACTTCGACGACATGTCGTTCGGGCAGGGTATAGCGGTGACGCCGGTGCAGATGATCCGCGCGCTCGGCGCGATCGCCAACGGCGGCGCGATGGTGGAGCCGCATCTCGTGAGCGCGGTGCGGCTCGACTCCGGGATCACCCGCACGCTCGACTGGAGCAAGAAGACGCCGGTGTTCTCGGCGACGGCCGCGCGCGAGACCACGCAGATGATGACCGAGATGTTCGACGAGAAGCTCGAGAACGGCAAGGCGATC
>JAKAMJ010000007.1 GCA_021812955.1 bacterium
CCGCGTACTGCTCCTTCGAGGCGCCGGACGGCGAGATCCTCCTCACGGGCTACGGCGCGGTGCCGCTCATCCGCTACGCGGTCGGCGACCACGGCGGTGTGTACTCCTTCGACGAGGTCGAGCGCCTCTTCGCGGACGCGGGCCTCGACCTGCGCGCCGAAGCGAAGAAGGCCGACGTCCCGCTCTACGAGCTCCCGTTCGTGTATGTGTACGAGCGCTCCGACCTCGCGACGACCATCTACGGGCTCCAGATCTACCCCGAGTACCTGCGCGAGGTCATGCTCGAGAAGACGGTCCAGCGCTACTGCACGGGGAAATTCCAGATCACGACCAAGTTCGACGACAAGCAGGACCAGTACCTCGAGATTCAGATCGAGAAGAAGCGCGGCGTCGACGAGCTCCCGGGCGGCTTCGAGCAGGAACTCCTGGCGGCCATCGACGCGGCCTTCAAGGCGAAGAGCTCAGAATTCACGGAGCTCACGCGGTTCGTGAACGGCCGTCCGCTTGTGCACCTCTCGTTCCGCGCGTCTGGCGACCCCGAGTTCTTCCCGGCCGGTATCAAGCAGAAGTGGGTGAAGAAGTGATTACCGCACGTGCTTTTCAGTCCCTCGGGATTTCTTCGGTCGTGACGCTGTATCGAGCCGGGCCGCCTCCTCCCAAGCGAGCTCGAATGCTTCAGTAACAACTGCTGTGAAATCGCTGCTCTCAATACGGATAGCGAATTCTTCCGCGTCTGACAGTACCGCTAGTGTGTTACCGAAAATGAATAGGTCCGAGGTGAAGGGGTAGCGGTCTCGTGGAATGGCGCGTACTTGTTCCGAGAATGTCTTCGAATGCACATCGCGTGTTGTTTTTCCTGTTGCGATGATGAATCGAGAATGTGCACGCTTCGTGTCGAGCGTGCCGACGGAACTGGTGTCGTGCAAGAGTGCGCGCACATCGCTCCCCGAACCGCTCTCAACTTCACGGCGAAGCGTTGCAAGTCCTTCCGCGGTATCGAAATAGGTGGCGCGCAGTGCGAGGTCTGGTCCGGCGACAACGGATTCCAATTCCTTCGCGATGGTTTGCATTGAATCATTAATTTGCTTAGCCTCCGCTACCGCGGTGTCTGCGGTCCGCAGGAGCTCGCTAGGTTCGCATGCGCGATAGTGTAGAACCTCATTTCCGGCGCGCTCAGCAAACCCTTTCTTTTCCAGGGACTCCAGTAAAACGTACGCTGTGCTCCGTTCCAGTTTCGCCGTTTTCGCAATGACTTGCACCGGTGCTTCGTCGAGTGCGAGAAGCGCAAGGTAGAGCAAGGCCTCTTTCCTTGAAAGCCCAAGATCTTCGAGTTTTGCAATAACGGTCTTATCCATGTTGTTTTGCGTGAGGGTCAAAGCCGATCCGCTCCGCTTCTTTTCTGGCGAGGTCGTACAGCGTTTTCATGACATCGGCGATGCCTTTGCTCTCGATTGCAACTGCGGCCTGCTGTTCGTGCGACATGAATGCAATCTTGTTTCCAAAGATTGCAAAATCGGAAGGGAATTTGAATTTATCCTCCGGCAGGTATATCAGTTCGTCGATCCCCCTTGGTACGTGACGAACGTACTCCATCCCTCCTTCGTCCGCAGGGTGAATGCCGTACATTGCGATGCCGCGCTTAAATCGTTCCCTTACGTACGTCGGGAGGTAGTCAGGAAGGCTTTTACCGATCTTGCTTGCGTGCGAGAATACACGCATAACGCGCTCACTGTTGTTTAGCGACTCTTCGAATGCACGTCTTAAACCCTCGCGTCCCTGTAGAACGAGCATGCGCGGTCGATGCCGTTCTTGTTTGGCTAGGGAGCGAATTTCCGGTAGAAGCGTTTCAATGGCCTGCCGCGTGAGAACGGCTTTCTCGAGGCGTTCCTTAGCGGCGCGCTCAAGACGTTCTGGTGGTACTGCAGCATAGCGGCGTATGCCCTTGTCCGCAGCGATTCCTACGAGTCCGTGTTTCTGGAGCCTGTCAATAACGACGTAGAGGGAGCTGCGGTTAAGCCCTGTCTTATGGGCGAGCGCGCTCACGGGCGATGGTCCCAACTCGAGAAGCGTGACGTATGCTTCGGCCTCCTTTTCATCGAGGCCGAGTGCGGAAAGTTTCTTTACGAGGGCTGTCTGTTCCATACAACACCAAATTCCCACCTCGAGCATCTGTTGTCAAAGGCTGCCAACAGCCTTTGTATCAAGTCATGGGATGAGGCTGCGATTCCGCGCCATACATGCTGAACAAAATTACCCTCGTGCCGACGCCATTCGAAACTATGTTGTTGTTCTTTGACAACAGCCGTATGTGAATTTGAATGATTTTCCATGGAGTTAGCAATTCCCGTTGGACCGCAGTCGCCGTATCGTAACGCGCTTTCAGAATTATATGGAACCGTCCATAGGGAGCGCAGTTATTATGATACTGCGTGGCGTGGAGACATTCGTGAGCGCCTGCTTCAACGCGCCGGGGAAGGGAAGATATGTGGCGTACGAGTGCTAGATGTTGGCTGTCGTGACGGCTATCTATCGGATCGAATATTCAAAAACAGTGATATTACCGGACTCGATGTTGATACTGCCGCTTTGGACCGGTTCGCGAACCGTAGTTCGCGACATGGAAATAGTTTCGTAACGATGCTCGGCGACCTGAATCAACGTTTGGTATTCGCCGACGCCTCGTTTGACGCAATCCTGATGGGAGAAGTGATCGAACACGTCATTGACCCATCTCTCTTGTTGCGGGAATGTGCGCGAATACTTCGCCCGAATGGACTTCTGGTAGGTTCAACGCCGAACGCGGCTCGGTGGGACAAGAGATTGCGCCTCCTGGCGGGAGCAGATCCGAAAGAGTTCAGCGATCCTACGCACCTGCAGTATTTTACACTTACTAGTCTTCGGACAACACTCGTGTCATCATTCAAACACGTAAACATTGGGTGCTATCAGGGGGCGGGTGAATGCCAGATACTTCCTCAGTTGCGCGCTGACGGCTTTATATTTTCTTGTCGAGTATGAAAACACTCTGGCTTGCTACGCAGAATGCCGCCAAGGCGCGTTTTTATCGAGACGTGCTCGGCGATCTGCTAGCAGTCTCAGCTTCTACGAACTCACAAAGAAACTCCAACGTGGAAGAAACGCTCGATAATGCAGCCATCAATGCTCAACGGAAAGCTGATGCGTATTATGGCAGGACAGAGCGCCCTGTGCTTGGCGAGGACACGTCTCTCTGCATCCCGGCACTCGACGGATTACCAGGTCCAGCAATTCGTCGATGGGGAGGGTCCCTGTCCGACGACGTGAGTGATCATGAATGGATGCGTTTTTTCTTTACACAAATCGCCCCGCTCGATACGGGTGCAGGAGTTCCATGTGTAAAGTCTCACCACTACGCTCTGCGCACACATGGACGCAGTGCTTCACTCAAGCTTGATTTCCCTTGCCGGATAGTTTTGCGCGACTATCAGGCAGGTCACCCATTTTACGGCGGTCCACTGTCGTATGTCTTGAAGTACGAACAATTCAATCGATATGAAAACGAGCTTTCGCTCTTAGAAAAAAAGGGGTTATTCGCTCCGTTAAGGTTTTTCGTTGAGCACGAGGTTCTGCGCCGAGCGTAGTCCCATTGCAGGGGGCTGTGCTCGGCGCAGAAATACGCCGAACTCGGAAGCACAAAAAGAGAGGTGTGTTCATGTTCTTTGTAATCGAAGGTGCTGACGGCACCGGAAAATCAACCCTAGCAAACGCGCTCTCTACGAGCACAGGCGGCGTGGTAGTAAATGCGCCAAGCGCACGTCTTAAGCCCTACAAACTGTGGATCGATGCCAATGCAAGCGGCAGTTTGCATTATCGGTTCTATAAAAAGTGTATGGCTGATTTATCGGCAGAAGCCAAGCTGTTTGTCAGTAACGGTTCTGTCGTATTAGCAGATAGATATTGGTACAGCACCGTAGCTACGCACAGGGCGCTTGGAGTGCAGTGTGAAGCTACGGAATTCGACGGGTGCCTGCGCCCCGATATCGTGTTGTACCTCATAGCGGATCCGTCGGTAAGAGGTACTCGCATGAAATCACGCGGCCTTGATCAAAACGATCTGCGAATGCTTGACACCCATCAAGAGCTTGCGCGACATTTCGATGAACTCTTGCCAGAAATGACGAGAATAATCGACACAACGTTTCTTGATGTGAGAGACATGGTGGCCGCGGCTTTGGAGATGCTAAGGGAGTCTGTCCCAAATAGAACAGCCTCGCATGCACAGGGAGTCGCACATGGCGTACTTCTTTCTTAGGGAAGACTTTCTCGCTCTTGAGGACAAGATCGCTGAAGTGGAAGAGAAAGTAAGAGAATGCGGCCGAGAAATGGCCCTAAGCTGCCAAGAAGGAGCAGAAACCTTTCACGACAACTTTGCCTTCGAGGAGGGAGAGCGACAACAGCGTATGTGGAGTCGGGAATACGGACGATTAGTCGAACTACACCGCAATGCTCGTTTAGTCGATCCGCCTACTGACAACACCGTTGTGGCGCTTGGCAAAACCGTTACGATGCGTGATCTTGAAACGGATAAAAGCGTTTCCTATCAAATCGGAAGCTTTCTCGTCTTCAGTTCCGTATTGGGGCGTATCTCGTACGAGAGCCCTTTGGCCCGGATGATAATCGGTCGCCGTGTTGGAGACGAATGTACAGCGCTCATTGCGGGGAAGAAGCGATCTTTCGAAATAGAAAAGATACTCTAAAAGAGCGGCAGGCATATGCTTGCCGCTCTTCTTCTGCTCGCAGAAAGACCCTTGATATATTACGGTACTGCCCGTTCCGGACAGGGCCGAATTTCCACTTCAGGCATCCGTCGTCTAAAGAGTGTCAATGGATGGCAAATATTCATGCGGGGAACCGTACAGCGTGCTCGTATTGCGGGAAACGAACGGGGAGGGCTCGCTCGCGGTTGGCGACACGGAACGTCGGCGCATCTCCGATGTCATTTGCACGGAAGAAGTAGTAGTCAGCTAGCGTACGGTGCTTGGGTGGTACTATGTATGCATGCAATCAAACGCCGGTTTCGAGCGGTTTCTAGCGCACTTTCCTAAGGAGGGGGCTCTTGCAGCGCAGATCGAGGCCCTCCTTGAGGGAGCAACTCGCGCTCCGTCGACGCATAACAGCCAGCCGTGGCGGTTTACGTTCATGGCCGATGGCGTCGAGGTGCTGCGTGACACCACGGTTGAGCTGCCCAATTCTGACAAAGAAACGCAGTACGCGCACATCAGTATAGGGTTTTTGCTCCAGCACATCGAGACACTTGGGCGGTACCTCGGCATGAAGCCGAGGGTCACCGTGCAGGTCGATGGCGCGCACATTGCGCGGGTGTCGTTTGTGCCGTCGGAAGGATTTGACGCCTCGCTTGAGCCGCTCGTCCGTGCCATATTCCTGCGCCGCAATCGGAGAGGGAATTTCACGAGCGCGGCGCTGCCCGAGGACTTACTCGGCGAACTCCGCTCTGTGGTACCCATGCCGACCGGGCTCTCCTTTTCTGTGCCGGCCGTCATGACGGATGCGACAAAGAAGCGTCGCGTCGGCGAGCTTACACTCGAGACGATGGTGCGGCTTTATGGTCTCTCATCATTCCGCAAAGAGATGTCCCAGTGGGTAGTGCCATCGACGTCGCGTCGCAGGACCGGTATCCCCGGGTACTCGCTCAACCAGCCGCTGTTGCTGTCTCTCGTGTTGCCGTCAATCATCCGTCGCATAAATATCGGGAAATTGCCGGGGAAACTGAGCGCGGCGGCGATTGCTTCAGCGCCTGCACTCGTTGCCTTCGGATCGAAAGCTGACCCGGCCGCGTGGCTTTCGATCGGGTACGAGTCGTCACGCATCATACTCACGCTCGTGTCGCGCGGGTTCGATGCTTCCGTGTACGTCGCAACGGCCGAACTGCCTGACATCCGCAAGGAGACGGAGCAATTGTTTGGCTTAGTGGAGGATATGAGGTTCCTGTTCGCGATAGGCAAGCTCGAAGGTCGCGCGGAGTGGTATACGCCGCGTGTAGCACTGGACGATAAGCTACAATAGTAAACACCATGACTATGATTGAACTTTTGGATCCGAAGCTCGGGCAGGACGCCGCACGCATTGCGGACCTGAAGACGGATGGCGCGGAGATCGTCGATACGTATGACGAGCAGCTTGCGGAGCTTGCTGAAATCCGTGAACCATCGGCAGCGCAGCCGACCCCGGTGACTGATGCCGGCGAGCAATTTGCGTATTATCCGTGGCGGCACACGCTTGCGCGCATCGTTGGAGAGGCGGCGTACCAAGAACTCAGGACGAATCGCAACAAGAACCTTCTGACTGCGGAGGAACAGGAGCGCTTCGCTGCGGCGCGCGTCGGTTTCGCTGGACTCAACGTGGGTAACCCTGGCGCGGTTTGTGTCGCACTCGAGGGCGGCGCACGAAAGATGAAGCTTGCTGACCTCGACGCCCTCTCGCTCACGAACCTTAATCGATTCCGCGCGGGACTACCGGACCTCGGCGTAAACAAGGCAACACTCACGGCGCACCAAATACTCGAGATAGATCCATACTACGAGATCGAACTCCATGATGCCGGCATACAGCCGCAAACAGTCGATGCATTTCTCGGCGAGCCGAAACTTGACGTGCTCGTCGAGGAGATGGACGCACTTCCGCTGAAGATCATGGTGCGCGAGTCGGCGAAACGCTTGCGCGTTCCGGTTGTCATGGTCACCGGGAACAGCGAGGGTGTCCTGCTTGACGTTGAGCGCTACGATACGGATCCGGATCTGCCGATACTAAACGGTTTACTTGATGAGTCTGTCCGCCAACAAGCGCTTGCGCCCGAGACAGCGAAACTATCGCGCAGGGAGAAGGCCCATCTCGCGCGCGCGTTCGTAGGGAAGCACCATCTGGAGGAGCGTCTTAATGAGTCTTTCGAAGAGTTCGGGCGTTCGCTCGCGGGCATTCCGCAGCTCGCGGAGTCGTCGTTTTTGCGCGGAGCCGTACTGTGCTTCGCCGTGAAGGCGATTATTCTCGGGCGTTCGCTAGATTCCGGCCGATACGCAATAGCGTTCGATCGCCACATGCAGAAGGTCGCGTAATCGCCATGGGAGCCATCACGAACGTCGATCTTCTCTGGGTCGGACTCGCGGTGGCGGGCGCGGGAACCCTCGGATTTTCCATATACTTTGCGAACTCGCGGAGCATGACGTCCCGCGCATTTCTCTGGCTCGCGCTCGTTTCGATTGCCTGGAGCTTGGCGAATTTCTCGAGCGCGCGCGTACTCAACCCGCTTACGCTCATCTGGCTTATCCGGCTCGTTATCTTTTTCGCGAGTTGGCTCGTTTTCGCGTTGCTCATTCTTGCCCTGCAGTTTCCAAGCGAAGAGCTGGTGATTCCTCGGCGAACGTTCTTCGGCCTCCTCATTTGGACCGCTGTCATATCTCTCGTGACCTTGACGCCACTCGTTTTCGAGACGGTGGTTAGCATACTGCCTACCGTAGAGACACGGACAGGTCCAGGGGTATTCTTGTTTGCAGTGACCGTCTTCGGCTACATCGGCACGGCACTCTGGGTTTTGTTCAAAAAGACGTTTTGGGGTGAAGAGAGCGTGCGTCAGCGCACCGAGCTCATCCTCGCAGGATTCGCAGTGAGCTTTATATTTCTCGCAATATTTGAGTTCATCTTTCCGGCATTCCTTAACGATCCGATACTGGTACCGTACGGCGGACTGTTCCTGTTGCCATTCATCGCGACAACCGCATACGCCATAATGCGCTACCGCATTTTCAATCCGCGCGTCGCGCTGTACGGCATACTCACGTTCGTACTCGCGACCGCAACGTTTTTCGATGTGCTCGTGTCTTCTTCAGTTTCGATCGTGCTGTATCGAAGTGGCGAACTCGTGCTCATTCTGGTTGCCGGCATTCTGCTCATTCGTAGCATGGCCCGCGAGTTCGAGCTGGAGGAAGAATTAAAAGAAATTAACAAGCGGCAGGAGACGCTCATCCACTTCATCGGGCATGAGGTCAAAGGGTTCCTCACGAAAGCGGCGGGCGTGTTCTCGATGCTCGACGAGGGGGATTTCGGTCCGCTGCCGGATGGCATTAAGCCCGTGGTCGCGCACGCGCTCGAGGATACGCGCCACGGCGTGACGAGCGTCTCGGACATCCTGAAGGCGTCGAACCTGAAGCGGGGCACGGTGAGCTACACGAAGGCGCCGTTCGACCTGAAAGCCGCTTTGGCGGAAGCCGTCGAACGTGCGCGGGCTACCGCCGAGCAGAAGGGGCTGAAGCTCTCGTTCACCGCAGGTGACGGCGACTTCACGGTCAACGGCGACCGGGGCGAGATTGTCGACCACGTGCTGCGCAACCTCATCGACAACGCGGTGAACTACACCATCGCCGGCTCGGTGGACGTGTCGCTCGCGCGCGAAGCGGGGCAGTGCGTGTTTGCTGTGAAGGACACTGGCGTGGGCATCACGGACGCCGACAAAGCGAAGCTCTTCACCGAGGGTGGCCATGGCGCCGAGTCGCAGAAGGTGAACGTGAACTCGACCGGCTACGGCCTCTTCATCGCGAAGCAGGTTGTGGACGCCCACGGCGGCACCATCTCCGCCTCATCCCAGGGCCCCGGCAAGGGCTCGACGTTCACTGTCACATTCCCAGCATAGGAAACCGCCGCCCGGGAGGGCGGCGGTGAGTCACGCGGCAGTTTCTTTCTGCACGAGGGCACGCTGTTCGGGTGTGAGGCGGGGGAGCGTTCTCGTGCGCTGGTACTCCTCCCAGATCGGTTCCCAGTCTTCGCGGAACGTCTCAAGCAAGATTTCGTCCACGTATTCACCTCGCGAATAACGTTGCTTGCGGAATCGTCCGCAAATGCGATACCCGCACTTCACGAGGTGCCCGAGACTTTGGGCGTTCCAGCCTTTGACGGAGGACGTAACCTTGCGTAGCCCGAGCACGCGAAATGCGTGGTAGAGGAGCAACAGCTTTGCTTCGGTCCCGTAGCCTTTGCCTTGGCCGAGGGGGCCGAGCACGCTGCCGGTAATCGCAAATCCTTCCGGCCACGTGATGCCATGGAGGCCGGTGTGGCCGATGAACGTGTACCGCTGGCGCTTCCTCTGCGGCTCGCGTTTCAGTACGGCGAACACCTCGTTGCGACCCTTCTCCTTGTCGAGCGAGCGAATCCATTCCTTGCCCGACTGGACGGAGTAGGGAGGGCGCAACGTGGTGCCGTTCACGCCGTGCCACTCATTGATCCATGGCGCGAACTGTTCGGCATACTCCTCCTGCATGACCGCAAAAGCTATAGAGGTCAACCCTTCGTACACGATGACGTGCTTCATGACGATTTCCTTTCCAAAGAACGAGCTCTAGCCCTAAAGACGGGACAACCCCGGCTTCCGCAGAGCCGGGGTCTTTCTTTCGGGAAACTGGAGAAGAAAAATCGCGGCTATGCACAAGCGAAGACGCCGAGGTTCGAGTCCTCGATCATCGTTGCCGGGCAATTGCTGCGATTCAGATGCATGTCGTAAAGATATCGATTTTCGTACCTTTGTCAAGTTTTCGAATGGTTCCACGATTAGAAATGGTTGGCGCCCTCTGTGAGGCGTGGATAACCGCCCCACATTCGTACCGCCGATATATGATTAAAGTATGGCTAAGACGGAGCTCAGAAGCAGCGCGCATGCGCTGCGCAGGAGCGGCAAGAGTATCAAGGAAATCGCGCGCTCGTTGCATGTCAGCCCGAGCACGGTAAGCCTGTGGGTGCGCGATATCGTACTCACCTCAGTTCAGGAGAATACTCTACGAGCGCGGATGATTGCCGCGGGCGATCGCGGAAGATTGATGGGCGCGGAAACGAATAGGCGGAAAAGACTGGAAAAAATCAGTCGAGCAAGAAAAGAGGCTGCTCGCGAGATACAGTCCCTTTCACGTCGCGAATTATTGTATCTTGGCCTTGGCCTCTATTGGGGCGAAGGGACAAAGGCAGTTTCGAGCGCACTTGCCATATCAAATTCGGATCCGGCGATACTTATTACCGCGATGCAGTGGTTCGAGCGCTGCTTTGAGATCAGGCGAGATGATTTTAGGCCGCGCATTTTTATTAACGCTACGCATCGCGATCGAGAGCAAAAGTTGCTCGCTTATTGGGCTAAGATGCTGCGGCTACCCAAGTCACAATTCTCGAAAACCGTGTTCATCACGAGGCCGAATAAGAAGGTTTACGAAAATCACGAGACGTATTATGGTATTGTGGCGCTGCGTATCCGGAGAGGTACAAACCTGAGATACCGGATACTTGCGCACTTAGAACAACTTGCAAAGCAGGTTGCCCAGCCGGCGTAGCTCAGTGGTAGTAGCGAGGGAATCATAAACCCTAGGTCGCAGGTTCGATCCCTGCCGCCGGCACACTGTTTCATCAAGGTATAGCTCCGCAGAGTAGCGACTTTCCCAGAACGATGGGCGTTATATACGGTATGGAACGTACCTCCCTCCGGGTGTTTTTCTTCTGCATGCCGTTCTGCGCGGCTCTCAGCCTTGCCGCAATCTGGGCGGGGAATCCGAGCTGGCCCGTGTGGCTCTTTAAGCTCATCCCGACCTTCTTCATCGTTGGTCTGGACAGTTTCCTTACGTGGTTCGTCCTAAACCTATCTCGAAAATAACCTAAGGAAACCCGTGGCCGCTGCGAGGCGGATATTTCGACGGCGACGGTTGCGTATATTTCCGGCAGTTGAAGTTTACCGGGCGTCGAAATCCTCGATGGGTCCTGCTTACGCTTTTTACGAGCGGCTCGAAAATGTTCTTAGAAAATCTGCAAACCGCACTCCAGTCACGAGGACTGCATGGGGGATCACTTGTTTCAAAACAGCGCGGTTTCGAACTCAAATTCAGTCATCGAGACAGTGTTGCACTATATCGGCTAATGTATCATACTGGCAAAACCTCGCTGTTTCTTCCGCGAAAGAGGGAGAAACTCGAGTACGCACTGAAAGTCTTAGAATTTGACAAATAGTGCGGGGGTAGCTCAATTTGGTTAGAGCATCCGCCTGTAGACGTGCAGCTTCCCGTCCGAAAGGCGGGTTGAAACTTTCCGGGATATCGGTGAAGGCTACGTCCGAAAGGATACGCGAACACCGAGGGAACCCCGAATGAATCAATTCGGGGGCGCCGTAGAGACTAGATACCGGAACTCCTAACGCCGTCTGGCTACGGAGAAGATATAGTCCACACCACTACGAAAGTATGGAGAAAGTGCACGCGGAAGGTTGCGGGTTCAAGTCCCGTCCCTCGCGCAAAGAAAAGCCCCTCCGGGGGCTTTTCGCGTGACGCGAGGGAAGGAAGCGGAGCTTCCGCCGGGACTTGAAACGCGGAGCGATGTTTTGCCAGCAGGCAAAACCGCGAGCGGGGGTTGCGACCGAGCCTTCGCGACGGCGAGGCGAGAGTTGTGACCTAGCCCGTCCCTCGCGCCAATAGAAAACGCCCTTCGGGGCGTTTTCTATTGGCGCGAGATTCCGGAGAGGATTGGAATCCGCAGCGCGGCTATTGACCGGTGAACGGACGTTCACCTATACTGGGCACATGGGATACGAGGCATACCGAGAGAAAGTTGTCGCGTTCTACCGGCGCCACAAGCGCATGCCGGACCACAGCGAGCTCGCGCGGCTCGCCGGGTTCAAGTCGAAGAACGCGGCGTGGAAGCTCGCGCAGAAGCTCGTCGAGGACGGCGTCGTGGAGAAGGACGCGCGCGGCAAGCTCGTGCCGAAGAATCTGGGCGGCGCGCGGCTCCTCGGCGTGGTCGAGGCCGGGTTCCCGTCGCCGGCGGAAGAGGAGCTTCTCGACGTCATGGATTTCGACGAGTTCCTTACGCCGAACAAGGAGTCGAGCTACATCTTGAAGGTGAAAGGCGACTCGATGATAGACGCGGGTATCCGCGAGGGAGACCTGGTCGTCGTCGAGCGCCGGCAGACCTACAAGCCGGGGCAGATAGTCGTCGCCAGTATCGACGGCGCGTTCACCATGAAGTACCTGCGCAAGGGCGCTCGCGGGTACTACCTCGAGCCGGCGAATGCGTTGCTCAAACCCATTTACCCGAAGGACGGCGAGACGCTCTCCATCGAGGCAGTGGTAACGAGCGTGGTGCGGAAGTATTAGGAATCCATGTCCTGGGGTGCACCGCGTTCATACCCGCGCGCTATCCTGCACATCGACGGCGACGCGTTCTTCGCGTCCTGCGAGGTGGCGAAGAATCCGACGCTTCGCGGCAAGCCGGTCATAACGGGGAAGGAGCGCGGCATCGTGTCGGCGGCCACGTACGAGGCGAAGGCGCGCGGGGTGGTGCGCGGTATGGAGCTCCACGAGGTGCGCCGCATCTGCCCGGACGCGGTTATCCTGCCGTCAGACTACGAGACGTACAGCCTCTTCTCGCACCGCATGTATGACATCGTCCGGCGCTTCACGCCCACGGTCGAGGAGTACGGCATCGACGAGTGCTTCGCGGAAATCACCGGCATGCGCCGCGCGTTCCACGCATCGTACCCGGAGATCGCGGCCGAGGTGAAGCGCACGCTCGAGGCGGAACTCGGCATGACGTTCTCGATAGGCCTTTCGGCGACGAAGGTACTCGCGAAGATAGGCTCGAAGTGGCAGAAGCCGTCCGGGCTCACCTGCATCCCGCTTACCGAGGCGCACGCGTTCCTCGCGAAGACGCCGGCCGAGCGCGTGTGGGGCATCGGACCGAATACCGCCGCGCTCCTCGCGCGGTACGGCGTTACGACCGCGGCTGCGCTCGCGGCGAAAGACGAGGCGTTGGTCAGGGCGCGTCTCACGAAGCCTGTGCAGGAGCTCTGGCACGAGCTCCGCGGCGAGGCGGTGCTCGAACTGGATACGGAGGGGCGGCAGGCGTACCAGTCGATAAGCAAGACGAAGACCTTTACGCCGCCCTCGGCCGACGCCGCGTTCCTCTTTTCGCAGCTCTCGAAGAACGTCGAGAATGCGTGCGGGAAGGCGCGGCGGTGGGAGCTCGTCGCGCGGCGCGTCTCGTTCTTCCTCAAGACACAGGATTTCCGGTACCACAGCCTCGAGCTCGACCTGCCGCACCCGTCCGCGCTGCCGCAGGACGTGCTCCGGGTCATCGAGCCGGCGTTCGCCCGCGTGTACCGGCCGGGCGTCCGGTATCGCACGACCGGCGTCACGCTCCTCTCGCTCGAGGCGCGTGGGCAGGCGCAGCTCGACCTCTTCGGCGCGGTCGAGGCGAGCGCGCGGCTCGAGCGCGTGCTCGAGCGCGCGGACGCGGTCGCCGAAAAGTACGGCAAGCACACGCTCTTTCTCGGTTCGTCGTTCGCGGCGATGACGCGGCACGCGCACGAGGGCGCGCGCGCCGAAGCGCCCACGCGCACGAGGGCGCTGTTCAAGGGCGAGTCCGCGCGACGGCGGCTCGGCATCCCGTTCCTCGGCGAGGTGGGGTAGCTGTGCATAGCGGCTGGCGGCCCTCGCGTGCTACGCTTTTTGCGTACCTTACTTAATCGTTTTACCAGCATGAAATACTCATTCTTCAGCAGTCCGCGCGTGAAGGCCGCCGCCGTCGGCGTCGCATGCGCAGTATCGCTCTTCGGGGTTGCGCCGCTCTCGCACGCGGCATCGCTCACGAGTGAGCAGATCAGTGCGATTACCGGCCTCCTGCAGGCGTTCGGTGCGGATTCCGCAACCATCGCGAATGTGCAGGCAGTGCTCGAGGGGACGCCCGCTCCAAGCGGTTCTACAGCGACGTCCACGCCGAGCGTGAACGGTCCGGGGAACGCGTCGAGCTGCATGTCGCTCTCGGGCACGCTCTCCATGGGTGCTTCCGGCGAGGATGTGTCGAGACTCCAGCAGTTCCTCGCACAGAACTCGAGCATTTATCCGCAAGGGCTCGTGACCGGTTACTACGGTCAGGAGACTGAGAATGCGGTGCAGCGCTGGCAGGCGGCGCACGGCATCGTCGCCTCCGGCACGCCCATGACGACCGGGTACGGCGTCGTCGGCCCTACGACGCGCGGCGAGATGGAGCACGAGATGGAGACCGAGTGCAACAGCGGCGACAATCAGGGCGCGAGCGGTGACCACGCGAGCGCCACGTCGACCGCGACGCACGAGGGCGAAGGTTC
>JAKAMJ010000064.1 GCA_021812955.1 bacterium
ATTACCGCGCCCGGCTCGTCGTCTTCCGCGAGGAATATGCTGAACTCATCCCCGCCTACCCGAGCGAAGACATCCGAATCGCGCAATACGCCGCGCACCTTTTCAGAGATCAGGCGAAGGCAACGATCGCCGCCGCCGTGACCGCATTTGTCATTCACCTCTTTGAAACCGTCAAGGTCGATCATCAAGAGCGCAGACAAGACCTCCACGCCCTTGTCTACGCGCTCGCGCTGGAATATCGCCTGGAGGCGGTGTACTTCTTCGTGGAATCCGCGCAGGTTCAGCAAGCCGGTCAGCTCATCCGTCCTGCTCGTCTTTTCCAGGTCGGCGACCTTCTGCGCTAGTTGGGACAACCGGTCGAGTATCGTTTCCTTGGGCAACGCCTCCGCTTCCTTGAGCAGGAGCGCAAACTGCTCGGACAGTTGCGGGTCCGCAGCGGAGACCTTGTGGCGCTCGATCCGCCCGGTTTCGAGAGATGCCTGTTTCGGTGCGCTTTCCATGATCTCAGTATACCGTCACCGAGCCCCCATGAGCGCCTTGATGCGGTCATCGATGGGCGGGTGCGTGGAGAAAAGGCGCTCCACCCAGCCGCTCGTGCCGCCGCCCTCTTTCGCGCCGAACGGATCGCCGATGAAAAGATGCGCGGTCGCCAAATTTGCGCTGCGCATCGGCGCTGCGTAGCCGCCGATCTTCCGGAGCGCGGACGCGAGGCCATCCGGATAGCGCGTGAGGAGCGCGCTCGACGCATCGGCCAGGTATTCGCGGCGGCGCGATACCGCCAGCTCGATGAGCTTCGCGGCGAGCGGCGCGAGGATGATGCCGACCACCGCGAGGATCATGAGCAACGCGTTGTCATTGCGATCGTCGCGCCGGCCCGCGCCCCAGAACGACAGGCGCAGGAACAGGTTCGCGAGGATAGCCACGAAGCCGGCGAGGACGACCGCGACGGTCATGAGCAGGATGTCGCGGTTCTTCACGTGCGAGAGCTCGTGGCCGATGACGCCCTCCAGCTCGGCGCGCGTCATGAGCGCGAGCAGGCCGGTCGTTGCGCAGACCACCGCGTGCTTCTCGTCGCGGCCGGTGGCGAACGCGTTCGGCGCCGGGTCGTCTATCACGTAGAGCTTCGGCATCGGCAACCCGGCCGTGATGCATAGGTTCTCGGTGACGGTATAGAAGTCGAAGAACTCTTCGCGCGTGGCCGGGCGAGCGTGGTTCAGCGAGAGCACGAGCTTGTCAGACGCCCAGAAGGCGTAGAAATTCGTCGCGATGGCTGCTATGACCGCGAAATAGAGTATCGAGGAATCCTGGTAGTACCACGAGAACGCATACCCGACGGCGATTGCCATGGCGAGGAATCCCGCCACCAGCGCCCACGTGCGGCGGATATTGCTTGCCCGTTGTGCGTAGAGATCGTTTTTCATGTGATTTTCTTTTTAACGTGCCCGAACAACTTCTTTGCGTGTTTCTTTGCCGATTTTTTAATACGAGCATGAGCCTTGGAGACGCTGTCTAACGTCGGCAGATCTTCCGGCATCGATCCACCGAGCGTACGAATGGTGTTGCGCACTTTCTGCCCGACCTCATAATGCGCCAGATTCGCCTTCCCTTCTCCTTTGATGCTTTCTCTGCGGATTTTTGCGTCGGTTTGCGTAGCGCGGAAAAGGTTAGCCGCCAATTCCTCGCTTCCCATATGGTCGAGTATTTGTTGCGACTTCCCCAATCGTTTCCGTGTATGGATTTCTTGCATCGTGAGTCCTCCGTAAAGACCTTTGTATCCGGCGTTTTGAAATATCGCGAACCGTTCGACACCTGCCGCAGATGCGGCTTGCATGAGACTCTTATTATGTTTCTTCATCTCTTCGCGTAGGAATATCCGTTTGTTGTCTTCGATCAAGGTATCCGCTTTCTCTTGCCGACGGGTCTGAATAGCGAAATACGTCTGACCTTTGGCAACCACTACCTTGGTAGGATCGGAGTTCTGAACAATCAGGTAACACGCATACCGAGAAAGATAGAGCGTACCCACTTCTTTTTCTGCACCGGAACCTAGCGGAACCATGTCGGTGGCTTCAACGAAATGGTTGGGGATAACTTCCCCGCTATTTTTGCAAGCTATCTCAGCTTTTTCTATGACTCGTAAGAAATTGCGGTAATCCGCGTACTCAAGCGCACCTGCCAGATCGCGGGCAGACCAATACTCTCGCCCCGCGTCATCCAGTCTTTTTATTGCCTCAAATTGGTTCTGGCTCATACACACTTGATAATACAAAACATCGCGTCAAACGCCTGGCTCTATATACCAATAGTGCTCGGTATCTTTGGGATACTGCATGAAGTCATGCGGCTCCAAGTGGCCGCCGGGCACCGTCCATTTGCCTGGGAATCGTTTCTTCGATGCCGAGCGGCGCGTGATGAGATACCTGCCATCCT
This sequence comes from bacterium, assembly GCA_021812955.1. Lineage (GTDB taxonomy): Bacteria > Patescibacteriota > Minisyncoccia > Phycocordibacterales > Phycocordibacteraceae > C7867-001. The sequence goes on from JAKAMJ010000064.1 coordinate 2,431, forward strand.
TCTGGATAATCGCCGTTTGCCATGATTAGAATTGCACCTTCACCGGCTCTTTCGCGGCGGCGTCGGCAGCATCGAGCTCGAATAGGTCCATCGGCTTGAATCCGAACGAACCGGCGATGAGATTGCCCGGGAAGGACTGCTCGGCCGTGTTGAGCGCCATGACGGTCGTGTTGTAGAAGCGGCGGGCGGCCTGGATCTTGTCCTCGGTGTCGCCGAGCTCCTTCTGCAACTGGAGGAAGTTCTGGTTCGCCTTCAGTTCCGGGTACGCTTCTGAAACGGCGAAGAGCGTCTTTAGCGTGCCAGTGAGCTGATTCTCGGCCTGTGCCTTATCGGTAGCGGTCGTAGCGCCCATCGCGGCGCTTCGCGCCGCGGTCACGTTCTCAAACGCCGTCTTCTCGTGCGTGGCGTACCCCTTCACCGTCTCAACCAGGTTCGGGATGAGGTCGTAGCGGCGCTTGAGCTGGACGTTGATATCGGCCCACGCCTCCTTGGCGCGGTTCACGAGCCTTATGAGGCCGTTGTACGAAACGATCGCCCAGAGCACGATTACTGCCAATACAATAAGTATGATTGTGGTGGTGGTCATATGCTCACAGTATACTACACTCATGAACCATGGCGACCTGGTCGAGAGGCATTTTACACGACTAAAACCGGAGCAGCAGCGGGCGCTCGCGAAGCTCGGCATACGGACGATACGCGATCTGCTGTACCACTTCCCCGC
>JAKAMJ010000065.1 GCA_021812955.1 bacterium
CCGATCTGCCAGACACTCCGATGCCGAGGCGAGCCACTAGCGCGGCCCACGCCGTGTACGCCACGAATGCAAGCAGCGACCACGCGATGCCGTACAGTATCTTCTTGGCGCGCGGCGCGCGCGAACGCCCTGCGAACGCCTGGTCTTCCGCGAAGATGACCGCTGGTATCCCAATATACGACCCGTGGACAGCGAACGCGTACGCCCACATGAGCGGATTGAAGCTGAGCAAGACCAGGCCGACACCCTCGGAGAATATTCCGAATATCCCCATCGCGACAAACGCGTCCTTGACCTGGTAATCGAATCTTTTCATCAGGAAGAACCACACGACGGCAAGCGGGACGTAATACCCGAGCCCGAGGACGATGTCCATCCATGGTGCCGGAGAGAACAGCCGGTTAAGCGCGACGACCTGCGCCGTCGTCATTCCGGCGTTATTCAGGATCGCAAGAGCTTCCGTAAGCACGCCGACGAGCGCGACCACGACGATGAACTTTAGAAGAGTCGGGAGCGCGATAGACGCGTCCAATTTCCGTAACAAGCCGCCGAACGCGCACGAAACCAGGAAGAGCGAGAACAGCAGCAGCATGGGCTGATGGACTGACAAGAAGAACGCGCCCGTGATTATCCCCGCAAGAAAGTAAGCGATACGCATCTCGCATAGTATATCCTATCCAGATATGGACATGCGGGAGATTACAAGCGGTGACTGGCCTGCGCAGCTGATGGAAATCCCCCAGCCGCCGAAGCGGCTCTGGATGCGCGGCGCGTGGCCGCCGGAGGGACACAGGCTGCTCACGGTCGTCGGGAGCCGCGCGATGACGCGATATGGGCAAGAAGCCTGCCAGAAGCTCATCGGCGGGCTCGCCGGCTACCCCGTCTCGATAGTGAGCGGGCTGGCGCTCGGCACGGACGCGTGCGCGCACCGTGCGGCGCTCGACTCAGGTCTGCACACCATCGCGATACCAGGCTCCGGGCTCGATGATTCGGTGATAAGCCCGCGCGCGAACCTAGACCTGGCGAGAGACATCCTCGCCGCTGGCAGCGCGCTCATTTCCGAACAGGAGCCGCTGCATAAGCCCTGGCTCGCCGAGTTTCCGTCGCGCAACCGGCTCATGGTCGGCCTCTCGGACGCCGTGCTCGTAATCGAGGGCGGCGAGAAATCCGGCACGCTCATCACTGCGAGGCTCGCAGGCGAATACAACCGTGAGCTCTTATGCATCCCGCATCGCATCAACGACCCGCACGCATTCGGGCCGCATCTTTTCATTCGCCTCGGCGCGGCGCTCGTAACGGAGCCGTTGCACATACTGGAGGCACTCCGGATACCGCCGCGCGAAGATGCGCCGGATGGCGCATCTTCGCGCGGCGGTACGCCAGCCGACCTCGAAGAGGCCGAGGCTGCCATCTGGGAAATGCTCGCGGAGCCGAAGACGCGGGACGAAGTGTTGCGCGGCGCCTCCGGCGCCGCGGGCCCGGGCGAGCTCCTCACCGCCCTCGTCTCGCTCGAGCTGCGCGGGCTTGTCCGCGAAGAGTTCGGCGCGTGGCGTCGCTCTTGAATCTTTACATCTTTATATATTGAGATATGACCATCTGTTCTTGGAACATGCTCTTCCGCAACAAGCGTCTCGACGAGGCGTTCGCGTTCATCCGCGACTCAGGCTTCGACGTCTTCTGCCTCCAGGAAGTGCCCGAGGATTTCCTGGAGCGGCTCCGCGCGCTCCCATTCAACATGGTGGCTGCTCAGGAAGCAGACCGCGAGCACGCAGGCGCGCGCTCCACGCAATACGTCGTCATCCTGTCGCGCTTCCGCATCGAGCGCGAAGGCAGCATCCCGCTCGCGGACGGAGCGCCGCGAGCGTTGCGCAGCCGGCTCTTCCTCTCGTTCATGGCGAGCATTCGCATCTTCGCGCACGTCCGCGGCAACCGGCATAACGTCTACGCCGACCTGTCGACGCACGGCGGCACCGTGCGAGTCTACAATCTCCACCTCCCGCTCACACACCCGTCGCAACGCATCGAAGAGTTCGAGCGCTCGCTCATCGGGAAAGACGCGTCCGTGCCGGCGATCGTCTGCGGCGATTTCAACATCATAGAGTCTCCGAAGGTCTCCGTGCTAAACTGGCTCATCGGCGGTCGCGCGAGCGACGCAATCCTCTATCGCCGCGAACGCTCACGCATCGAGCGGCGCTTCATCGAGCATGAGCTCCAGAACCCGCTTCGCGGCACGAGCACGCATCCGCTCTCGCGCTCGCAGCTCGATCACATCCTCGTTTCGAACAACTTTTCAATCAAAAACGCCGAGGTAATCCCTGAACGTTTCGGCTCCGACCACCACCCAATACGGGTGGAGCTCGCTTGACCATACATAGGCATCCGCGTTAAGAGTGGAGGAATGAGCAACCGTCTGCTTATCGTCGAGTCGCCCACCAAGGCGAAAACCATCGGCAAATATCTCGGCCGAGACTACACCGTGCTCGCTTCGGTGGGGCACGTGCGCGACCTGCCGAAGTCGAACAAGGACGCCGTCGACATCGATGGCGGCTTCGTGCCGCGCTACGTCATCTCGGCCGATAAGCGCGAAGTGATAAGCAAGATCAAGAAAGCGGCCGCGAAAGCAGACGAGGTCTATCTCGCGACCGACCCCGACCGCGAGGGCGAGGCTATCGCTTGGCACATAAAAGAAGTCGCCGACCTCAAGAAGCCGGCGCGCGTCGTCTTCCACGAGATAACCAAGACCGCCATCGAGGATGCGCTCGCCCACCCGCGACAGATCGACGAGAACCTGCGCCGCGCGCAAGAAGCGCGGCGTGTACTCGACCGCATCGTCGGCTACGACCTTTCCGGCCTCATCTGGAAGAAGGTGCGCTACGGCCTCTCGGCCGGGCGCGTACAGTCGCCGGCGCTGCGCATCCTCGCCGAGCGCGAGCGCGAGATAAAATCTTTCAATCCTGTCACCTATTTCGTATTGAGTGCCCTCTTCGACGTGGCGGTCCGACCGCCACGCTCAGAGCGTGGCGGTCGGACCGCCACGTCGCAACTATCGGCGACGTGCGTGGAGCAGCCAGCTACCAGAGAAGAAGCTGAGCGCATCGTCTCGCTCGGGCAG
>JAKAMJ010000066.1 GCA_021812955.1 bacterium
GCTGCTCGGCTTCTGATCGTAGACGGCCGAGTTGTTCGCGACCGCGCGGTGCGGATCAGTCAGGTAGAATTGCCCCTTCTTGGCGTCGCGCATCTCCGCATCGTCGAGGTCTGAAAGCGAGATCATCGCCGTGCGGCGCACGCCGCCCGCAACCACGCATTCGCCTATCTTGCAAATCACGTCATGCGCGTCGATCGGGCGCAAGCGCCGGCCCTGGCGAGCGAGGATGCGTTCGCGCGCAAACGACAGGAGCGACCGGAGCGGCTCAGGACCTGACGCTTTCCCGCCCATCGTCTTGAGGCGCGCGCCGGCCGGGCGTATCTTCGTGTAGTCGAACGCGATGTCCTTGCCGCCGTACCACGTCGTGAGCCCGAGAGTGAGCGCGTCGCACCAGCCTTCTTTCGAGTCGGCGATCACGTGCGTCTGCAGTTTCTCGCCGGTCTGCCGCATGATCTGCGGGAGCTGCTCGATGTTCTGGCTCTCCACGGCGAAGCCCACGCCGCAGCCCTGCATCGACAGGTACATGATCTCGGCGAAGTCGGTGAGCTTGGTCGGCGCGGTAAAGGTGCAGTTGTAGGCGCATGTGTTGCACCGGCGCGCAGGCTCTCCCGCGAATTGCATGAGCCGCATCGACGGCATCACTTCCTGCTTAAGTATCGCCGTACGCACTTCGGCGTATTCTTTCTCCGTCAATTTCTTCCCTAGGTTCTCGCGCATGAAGCCCATGTAGCGGTCGACCGTCTCGATCCAGGTCTCGCGCCGGCCTTCCTCCGGGATCCACTTCGCGTACGTCCGCAGGTAGACGAACTCGCCGAGCACGTTGCCGTCGAAATACTTCTTGCTCTCTTCGGCGAGCTTGCGCACATGCTCCGGCACATCGACGCGCGTCGCGCGGAGCTGCGCGCGCTTATCGCGATAGAGGATGAACGCCTTTGCCGTCTTCACGAAATCGTTCAGGATGAGGTATTTCTCGACGGAGTCCTGCATGCCCTCGACCGTCGGCAGGAAACTCTTGTATTTCTTCGCGAACCGGCCGAGCTCGCCCGAGACCTGGTGCGCGACGAGCGTCGCGTCGTCCTGGCTCCCTTCGCCCGCGGCCATCATCGCCTTCCACACGGCGTTCACGATCTTGTCGAAATCGAACGGCACGAGCCGCCCGTCGCGCTTCTCGATCTGCGGGATCATCTCGCGATATTTCGCCGTGCCTTTCGAGGCGGCCGGAGCGTGTGCTGCGGGCGCCACGACGGTCTTAACGCGGGGATGAACTTTGACGGGCTTGGGCATACGGCGATGACGGCTTAGAGGATAATTCTGGTACCCGTTCAGTGTACCCCCGTCCGGCCCTAGCGCGCACTGTGGACAGCGTCACTGCGAAACGACCGGGATATTTTTCAACGATGCCCGCGTGCCGGTCGCGACGGCGTGCGCCTGCGCGAAGCCGGCGGCAGTCTCAAGGACAAATCGCGCCGGTGCCGCCGGATAAAAGACACCCGGGTAGGATGCTGGCTCCGCGTCGCGCACCACGGACACGACCTGTCCTTTATCATCGAGCCAGAAGATGTCTATCGGGGCGAGCATATCCTTCATCCAGAAGCCGTATCGGTCGTCTCTCGGGAATACGAATAGCATGCCGTAGTCATCCGGTATCACGCTCCGGCCGCCGAGGCCGCGCTCCTGCACCGCGGTCGTCGTCGCAAGCTCGATTCTCAAGGACACGCCGCCGAGCGAGACCGCCGGTGCTGGCGCCGCCGACTGCGTCGGCGGCGCTTCTGTCCTATATAAAAACCACCCCGCCGCACCCGCTCCTGCGAGCAGCAAGAACCCGGCGAAGAGGTATCGCTTCATGCGCGTGCGCGACGGCGCTTAAACCGCAGATAGAGCAGGAAGCTCAGGACGGCCGCGAAGAAGCACCAGACGGACGGGAACGTCTCGACATAGAACCACCAGGCGATGGCGAACGACACGAACAAGGCGACCCCGAATGCGTTCAACGCCCGCTCGCGCACCACGAAGAACGGCCCGCACGACGCGATGAGGTAGAACGCGAGCAGGACGAACCCGAGCGGATTCGGCGCGTCATAGGCGACACAATGGTTCACGACGTGCGCCGTGACCGGGCTGGTGAGCATGATGTATGCGGCATACAGGCCGACGCCGAGCCCGACGAGCGAGAGCGCCCCGAGCGCTTCTTTGCGCTCGCGCGACCGTTCGACGAGCAGGACGGAAAACGGCACGAACGCGGGCCACAAGACGGCCGCGAAGAACGCATAGACGTATACGGCCGCCGTGTGGACGGCCGGCGCGCCGAACGACAGCCAGACGACGCCGTCCGTGATCTGCTGGATGCCGAACAGGAGCGGGACGCTCGCGAGCGGCAGCTCGCGCTTATCCCGGGCAAGCGGCAGCGTAGCAGCGCCGGCAGCCGTCAACGCGCCGCCCGCCACAAGACTCGCCGTCGCTGAGAAACACATGTTGGAATGTTATCACGAACCGATGCCTGTCGGCGGAGATTCTGCCCTGGCCTGATAAGGCTAAACACACTACCGACAAAAAGTACTGTGGGCGGAGACGGAGAGATTCGAACTCTCGAGGGCCTTTCGACCCTGCCGCCTTTCCAAGGCGGTGCACTAGACCGCTATGCGACGTCTCCGTATTGAACCGTTATACCAGAAAACCCTTCACCAAACCACTCAGCGCGGAAGCTCTTTGCCCGCGAGGAAGTCCCGTTCGAACTGCCCGTCAGCATCGAGCCTCCTGGCCTCCGCGAACGTCAGCTCGCCTTTCTTCCCGGCGGCCTTCGCTGCATACGCCGCGTAATCCGCATGCCTCATCGCAACATCTATGGTCGCGTCTACGCCGTTGCCGAGCGTCCCGTCTCCGTCTATCGGTACGATGCCGATACTCGCCGAGACCACGCCCTCATACGCCGGATACTCTTCGCGCAGCGTCTTCGTCACGTCGCCCTCGATGACCGCGCGCACTTTCTCGGCGACGACCGTCGCGCCTTCTTCGTCGTCTTCCGCGAGGAATATGCTGAACTCATCCCCGCCTACCCGAGCGAA
>JAKAMJ010000008.1 GCA_021812955.1 bacterium
TGCTCGTGTCCAATAGTACGCGAGAAGACGCGCCTCTCGTAGAGGAGCTCAGGCGTGCGGGAGTCGTGCTGCATGAATACTATTCGAACGGAGATCCGTCAGCGCGCGTCGATGGCGACAAGATACTGCGCGCGTGCCCGGACGTGCGCGAGCGCGACGTCTATATCTGCGGGCCAGAAGGCATGACGAGTTCGCTCGTCGATGCGTTGTCGGCGCGGGGTGTACCGCGCGCGCAGATCCACACCGAGCCGTTCGCGTATTGAGCGGAGCGGGATGCTACACTTACGGCATGGATGCATACGGCTGGTATTCGACGCTGGTCAAGCCGGGTTGGGCGCCTCCGGCGTGGCTGTTCGGCCCGGTATGGACGGCGCTGTATGCGGTCATCGCGATAAGCTTCGGCAAGGTCTTCTACTCTGCACTCATCAAGAGGGACATGCCGCGCGCGGTCGCGCTGCCGTTCGCGCTCAATCTCGCTTTCAACTTCTCTTTCACGTATCTCCAGTTCACCCTCAGGAGCAATATCCTGGCGGCCGCAGATGTCGTGCTCTGCCTCGCGACTCTCGTGTGGGCGATGGCCGCAGTCTATCCGTATCGCCGCTGGGTGGCGCTCGCCAACGTCCCGTACTTGCTCTGGGTCTCATTCGCGACCGCACTGCAGCTCACCATAACGCTCATGAATCCGTAGTGCGGTATACTGGGCGATAATGAAAACGCATATCGAAGAGGAGGGGCTTCAGCACTTAGAGCACATCGAGCAGGAGCTTGAGGAGATAAAGAAGCGCACGCCCACACAGAAGTCGTCGTTCGTGAGCGGTTTGTGGCAGGGCGCGGGCGCGTTTATCGGCGGCGTCTTGGCGCTTGCGCTCCTGGGCTGGGTGCTGTCGCTCTTCGGGGTCATCCCGGGCTTCGCGGCTATCGCGCACTACCTGCAGGGCGCGGTGGCGGCATTTCATAAATCATGACGATGAAGATCGCTTCGGCGGAATTCTCGAGAGGCATCAAAGGGACTGACGCCATCCTGGCAGACGGCGTGCCAGAGGTCGCGTTCGTCGGCAGATCGAACGTGGGCAAGTCGAGCCTCATCAATTCGCTCGTCAATCGCAAAGACCTGGTGAAGACGAGCAACCTGCCCGGCAAGACGACCGAGATAAATTTCTTTTCCATAAATAACAAGAAGTGCTATTTCGTCGACCTGCCTGGCTACGGCTACGCGAAGCGCTCGCCGAAGGAGAAAGAGAGCATCGAGAAGCTCATCCTCTGGTACCTGATGTATTCTGAAGCTCCGATTGCGAAGGCGGTGCTGATACTCGACGTGAAGGCGGGCATGACCGACTTCGACCGTGAGATGGTGCGCGTGCTGCGTGAGCACGACCATCCGCTCGTCATCGTCGCGAACAAGGCCGACAAGCTGAACCAGAAGGAGATGTCGGCGCAACTGCGCGCGATAAAGGAGGCCGCGCACGAAGCGGTCGTGGTGCAGTACTCGGCGACGACCGCCACCCACAAAGAGCGCGACGCGCTTCTACGGATTATTTTTGAGGACTAAAACATAAGGCAGACTTAATCACAATGATTGAATTTACCGAACAACAGTTCAAGGACGCGAAAGAAAAAGGCGAAGAGCTGTACAAGACGATCGGTGAAGTCGCCTGCCCGTTCCTGAAAGAAAAGGTCTCTTTCGGTGCGCAAGGCCTCGAGCATCTTAAGTTCAAACGGAGAGGGAAGGCGCGTCTGGAAAAGGATCAGTACATGCGATTCAAGCTCTTGCATTTGGCGCCAGAGATATTGAAGTCGTCGCATACTCTGCAGGGAATACTGGCGACCAAGAAATTCGAGCGCGTCCGAACGAACAACCGAACGGAAACCGTGTTGAAGCTCGTGACGTATTACGAGTTCATCGCTGTATTGAGAAGGAATCGTGTGCGAATCATCGTGAAGCAGATAGACGGCGGGCAGAAATATTTTTGGAGCATCGTGCCGTTCTGGGGAATGAACGAAGAGACGATGACAAGACTTCTGCACGACGGAGTGCCGGAAGATGATTGAAACAAAAAATCCGCCATAGGCGGGTTCTTTGTGGGCGTTTGGCTACAGCTTGAAAGCCGTGAGAGGGCGGACCCTCCAAACGCCTACTACGAATATAGCAAGATTTTGAGAAAAATCCACCACCACCCTGTGGATTGCCAAAAGCTACTTCATCACGAGCGCGGAGAGGAAGGCCGTGAGCTCGTCGCCCACGATGGGGCGCGTCTCATTCGGCTTCAGGCCGTTGAGGCGGATGTTGAGGATGCGCACGCGCTCCAGGTCGGTGACCTGGTTGTGGAGCGCGGCGACCATGCGACGGATCTGGTGCTTCTTGCCTTCGGTGAGCGTGATGTTGAAGCTCTGTGGCCCGGTCTTGCGCACCTTGCACGGCGCGGTCAGGTAGCCTTCGATGTCCACGCCGTTCTCCATATATTTCTTGAAACTGTCGCGGATAGGATCGAGCGTGCGCACGCGGTACTCCTTGTCGTGATTCCGGAGCGGCGAGAGTAGGCGGTCGGTCACGCGGCCGTCGTCGGTGAGGATGATGAGGCCGTGCGAGTCTTTATCGAGGCGGCCGACGGGGAAGACGTCGCTCATCTGGCCCTTGGCCGCGCCTTTCTTCGTGAGGCTCTGCTTGATGTCCGCTTCGCCGAGCTGTGGCGAGTGCGTGATGACGCCGATGGGCTTGTTGTATGCGAAATAGCGGTATTTCTTCGGCGCGACCGCTCCAGAGAGCTCTACGGAATCGGTCTCCCGCACCTTGTCTCCGACCACGGCGACGCGGCCGTTCACCCGCACGCGGCCGCGCGCTACGAGCTCGTCGGCCGCGCGCCTCGTCGCCACGCCTTGCCTGGCGAGATATTTGTTGATGCGCATCGGCCATTCGTCTTGCGCCTGCGCGGGGGTTTTCTTCATGTGTTTACTATACAAAATATATTACAGAAGTAAAGACGGCGGTTCTGGACATTCCTCACGCAAAGGTGCATAACTAAGGGCGGAAGGAGTTCCATTCAATCAACCAATAAATGAAGGAGGTGTAACGTGGATGAGGCGAAGAGGATTTTGCGTCGGCTAGAGGAAATCGAGACAGAGAGAGCTTCTCTTCTCGCGGAATTGGATTCAGTCCGGGAGTCGCGTGCGATCGGAGATTCGGGCGATTCGATCTTCGACTACTGCGTCGTTTCCGGCGAGTACAGTGAGCGGGAACGCCAGCTCCGCGAGCTCGAGGGGCGGATGCAAGGCAAAGAAGGGCAGCTAGTCCTCGTCCTCGAGGAAGCATCACTGAGATGGGAATATAGTCAGAAGGTGGTCGCGTCTTTCTCGTTTAAGGGCGCTTACCTGGGGGTGCTTTCCTCAGAGAGGCTCTTTTTCAGTGACCGGAGCTATGGGATCCCTATGGCACGCCACTGGAGGGTCGGGAAAGACGGCGTGCCAAGTGCCGTAGACGGTCCCGTCTTCATGCCTTCGGAGGATTCTAGGTTTTCTCCGATTTTCGGTGATCTGGAAGTCAAGACCGAGGCGATCAAGCTCTTGGGCTGGACCGCGTACGCCCGTGTGCTAAGCGCGCTCGGACGCGAAGACCAGATACCGCCGGAGTGAAAGAAGCGCAGCGCAAAAATAAAAAACAGAAAAGGAGAAACGGTCATGAACAGAAGCCAGGGAAAAGAGGGCTTGGCCGGACAGATCGAGTACGTCCGGAGATTGCGGAAGCAGGAGATATCGAGAGCCGCATCGGTCGAGGCATTTTTGGAAAGACTGATCGAAGAGCTTCGCGCCAGGCTCTCAAGCGGCGAAGAGGTGTGCGATCCGATAACTGCTTATTTCCTGAGAGAGCGCGGTATCATCGATGAGTCTGTGATCGCTCCGGTCAAGGAATTGGAGGAGCGGATGGCCGGGAAGACCGGCCAGCTCTGTACGGTCGTGCAGACAGCCGTCACTTGCTCGGTCGGTCCTGGAGATTGCGCGGTCTACAGCACCAGTGAAAGGATAACCGTCGGCATTCTCGGAGGCGAGAAGATCGTCTTCGAGGAGGAAAAGATGTTGCCTGTGCGGCGGAAAAGACGCGTGCTTTACGGCATTCCTTTCTCGCAGCGCATAAACCTGTGGGAGACGCTGAAGTGCGTCTCAGGCGGCAACGCTTACTATCTTTTCCCGTACGCGTCCGGCGTGCATAAGCCGAACGTCGTTACGGCAGGGGTTCTGCCCATGACGGAGTTTCGGGCATACGTCGGGGACGAAGACGTATCCGTAGCCTGGCCGTCTATCTGCGGCAGGTACGAAGCCGAGATGGCGCATGCCATCCGGATGCTTGGGAAAAAATTGCTGCCGGAGCGGTGAAAGCCGCGAAGGCAGAGCTGATAACCGGGGCGATGCATTACGCATCGCCCCGTTCTTTTTGCGGTGCAGGTGTATAGCGGCGTTGCCCTGTTATCGGCGAGGTGCGACACTGTATCCGGACAGAGTTCTGTAATCAATCAAACACGGAATGGGAGGTGTGATATGGGTACGCGTCAGGAAAGGGTCGCGATGTGGCGACGTTTGCTAGATTTTGCCGGAGCGGCTCGCTCGCAGCTCGGCCAGATGTTCCTGGTCGTGCAGAGGGAGCGCGTCCGGCATTTCGTCGGGCAAGGCGAGAGAGAGGAGGACTTTCATTTCGTCGAAAGATATTTCCTAGGTGTCTTGGCCGGCGAAGAGCTTATCTGCCGCGAAGGCAGGTACGGTATTCCGGCGAGGGCGTGCGTAGAGGTCTCGTTGAACGCGAGTTCGGAGCCTATGCCCGGGCCGTTCATGTTTCCGCTCGGGCGATGGCCGCACCAGCCGAATACGGTCGCGGTCGGTTCTCGGGAGAAGGCCGAGTTCGAGGTGATCGTCGGTGACGCGGCAGTGCTCAGGTATCGCCCTGCCGTCTATATGAGGGACGATCCGTGGAGCGCGGCGCTCATGTATGCCGCCAGGCTGCTCGGGAAGGATCTTCGGGATGAATAAATAATCACATGGAAGTGCTGTGAGATCCTCGGGCGCCGCTTTAGCGGCGCCCGCTTCTTATTTCAACAGAAATACGCTAAGGTGTCTTGATGGCGCGCGAAGAAGGGGTAGTCAATTTCGACGAGGTCTCGTTCGAATACAATCACAACAAGCCGATCCTCGACGAGGTGAGCTTCGTGCTGCGCCGCGGCATGAAGATGGCGGTGATGGGTCAGAACGGCGCTGGCAAGACTACGCTCTTCTCGCTCATGACAGGCACCCGCGAGCCGACCAGCGGCGAGATACACCGCTCGCATGGCATGAAGGTCGCTATCGCGTCGCAGGTGATCCCGCGCGAGAAGATGGGGCTCACGGTGCGCGAATTCTTCCAGTCCTATTTCGACACGAAGGTGTACGACATCGATCCGAGGATCGACAAAGTGCTCGAGGTGGTGAACCTGCAGCATCACGAGAAACTCCACGACCGCATGGTGAAGAGCTTTTCCGGCGGACAGCAGGCGCGCTTGCTGCTCGCGTCGGCGCTCATCCAGGATCCGGACCTGCTTCTGCTCGACGAGCCGACGAACAATCTCGACGCGGCCGGCATCGAGCACCTGACTAAGTTTCTAGTTGACTACGATAAGACTGTCGTTGTCATATCTCATGATGCCGATTTCCTAAATGCATTTACTACGGGAGTTCTTTATCTGGATGTTTTCACGCGCAAGATAGAGCAGTACTCCGGCAACTATCGCGACGTGCAGCGCGACATACTGATCCGCATCGAGAAAGAGAACAGGAAGAACGCGCAGCTCGCGAAAAAGATCCAGGAGAACAAGGACAAGGCAAACTTCTTCGCGCAGAAGGGCGGCAAGATGCGCTTGGTCGCGAAGAAAATGCGCACGGAAATAGAGGAGATGGAAGAGGAAAAGGTCGATGTGCGCAAGGAAGACAAGACGATCCGTCCATTTGTCATTCCAGCGCAAGACGACCTGAGCGGCGTCGTCTTCGCGCTCACGGCATACACGACGCTCTCGCCCAATGGCAAGGTCGTGACGAAGAAAGCGAACGTCTCGCTGCGTAAGAATAATCACCTGCTGCTGAAAGGGCCGAACGGCATCGGCAAGAGTACGCTCCTTGAGGCGATCGCGAATGGCACGGCCGCAGGCGCGGCCATCACCGAGGGCGTGAAGGTCGGGTACTATCGCCAGGATTTTTCCACGCTCGATTTCAACCAGTCTGTCTTTGATGCGCTCACGCAGGTGATGGGCCAGCCAGACGAGAAGCGTCTGCGCTCGGTCGCGGCGAGTTTTCTTATCACGGGCGACGTGATCCACACGAAGATCGGCAGCTTGTCTGAAGGGCAGAAGGGGCTAGTCGCGTTCGCGTCGCTCGTGCTCGAGAAGCCCGGGCTACTGATCCTCGACGAGCCGACGAACCACATCAACTTCCGCCACCTTCCTATAATCGCGAAGGCACTTGACCAATACGAAGGCGCGATGGTCCTCGTCTCCCACGTCCCCGATTTCGTAGAAAAAATCCGCATTGACGACGTCTTGGATTTGGAGAAATAACGTATCGGATGGACACTAAGTGTCCATCCGATTAACAATAGGATTGCAACGCGCGCCGGCTTCGCCGGCGCGCGTGATACCATGCAAACATGCACAAGAATCTGTTGGGCGAGACAGTGCAAAGATAAGGTGTCTCTGGCTAATGTCGTTCGGGTGGCCGGAGCGTTTGTAATCTCAGTCGCGCTTATATGCGCGGTGGCGTGGTGCGTGTACGGGAGTCGTACGGCCAAGGAGTACAAGATTCAGCAGGTTGCAGAGGAAAGTATTTCTGGTTTTCCGCTTATACCGACCTTGGTCGTGCCGGTTCCGTCACCTCCGCCTGGACTTATCGGTCTGCCGGCGCCCTCATTAGGCGAGGTTGGTGTTATTGCCGGCATCAATGTGGTCGGATATGTGCGAGTCGGGCTCGCGTCTATAAATAGAAGTGCGACTACAACGACGTTTCCTGAAATAAATTCAGATGAGTCGCTCGACGCATCGACGATGCGTGTAGTGAGCACGAGCCCGTTCGTGTTGGTGCAGAAGAGCGATGGAGTGCATGTCGAATACGTGAACGAATCGGGAATCGTTTCCCCGAGTGACTCAATCGCTATTGCCGGGACATTGCCTCAATTGCGTCCAGGGGGAGTAGTTTTTACAGATGTATACAATAACAAGCGTGTATATGGTTTGGGTGACGGCGGTCGGATACGCGGATTGCCAGCGTCTGGCGCGCTCGCTTTCGCGAAGAACAGTACGCGGTATATGGTCGGTGCGGATGCGGTTTATTTCTTGACCTATCACGCTTCTATCAGGCAATCGGGAAGCGACTTCACCGTAGTGCGAGTTTACGGCGCAGACCCGAAGACTTTCTCGGTGCTATATCCTGATGCCAATTTCGCGCGTGACGATTTCCATTATTTTATCAATGGCGAAGCTGTCGCTGGCATAACGCCGCAAAGCGCGCCACCGCTCGTGATGAGTTCAAATCCGGCAGCTTTTGCCAGTGTCGTTGCAGATTCTGAATGGCTCTATCGCGTGAGCATCGTAACCGATCCGAGCGAAGCGGCAACATCGGTTCATTATTTGGATTCAGGAAAGATAACCAAACAGCTTCTCAATAGCGTATATTATCGTTCCATTTATGATGTTGATACGGAAGCAGGTCGGCATACCGAATATGCGTTTAAGCAAGACGAGGTGTGGTACGGGTCGACAAAAGTCGCTGGCGCTGATCCGGAGACATTCGAGCTCGTCGTAGGACTTTCAGATTACTACACTGTTAGAGGGTATGTTTCCTACGAATATGCGCGCGACGCGAAGCGTGTTTATTATATGGGTGTAGAAATTCCCGGAGCTGATCGGGCGACGTTCCTGCCGATTGGGAGTAATACTGCGTACGGAGCTGATCATGAGCACGTATTCTTGACCGGCATAGAGATTCCTTATGCAGATCCGACGACGTTTGCCCCTCTCTGGCATCCGCTCTATGAGGGTTGTCCGCTCAGTGAATACGCGAAGGACGCCACTCGTGTGTTCTACAAGAATCAGGAGGTGATAGGCGCCGACGCACAGACTTTCGAATCGCTTCTTGGCGAATACGGTCGAGATGCGAAAGGGGTTTATTTCCGCGGCGTCTTCCATCCAGAGATTGACGCGGAATCATTCGTTGCGCCAGGTTGCGGCTACGGATGATATGATGTGAAGCATGACTGACAAGAAGTTCGAGAGAGAAGTCGAGGAGGCTTTTGAGGCTCCTGCGAAGGCGCTCGAGAAGAGCGTCGATTTCGTGAAGGACGAAGAACGCACGCTCATCAGCAAGCGGCCGTTCCAGCACGCGGAAGAATACTGGCAGACGCTCGGGCCCGGGCTCACGACAGGCGCGGCGGACGACGACCCGTCCGGCATCGCGACGTACTCGCAGTCCGGCGCGAAATACGGCTTGCAGCTCATCTGGCTCTCGCTCTACACCTACCCGTTCATGGCCGTCGTGCAGGAGATGTGCGCGCGCATCGGGCTCGTTTCCGGCCAAGGGCTCGCGGCGAATATCCGCAAGCATTACTCGGCGAGCGCGCTCTATTTCGCCACGGCGCTCCTGTTTTTCGCGAATACGCTCAACATAGCCGCAGACCTCGGTGCGATGGCGGCGGCCTCAAGGCTCCTTGTGCCGGGCATCAGCATCGGGCTGTTCGTTATCATTTTCGCGGCATTGAGCCTCGGGCTGCAGATATTCACCACATATGCGCGCTACGCGAAATATCTGAAATACCTGACGTTCGCGCTCCTTTCGTATGTCGTAGTGGCGTTCATGGTGCACTTGGATTGGCTCGAAGTGCTCCATCGCACGCTCGTGCCGTCGATAACGTTTTCGGGAGATCAGATATTCTTGATCTGTGGCGTGCTCGGTACGACGATTTCCCCGTATCTGTTCTTCTGGCAGACG
This sequence comes from bacterium, assembly GCA_021812955.1. Classification (GTDB taxonomy): domain Bacteria; phylum Patescibacteriota; class Minisyncoccia; order Phycocordibacterales; family Phycocordibacteraceae; genus C7867-001. Next base: position 8,989 of record JAKAMJ010000008.1, read on the forward strand.
TCGCAAGAAGTCGAGGAAGATATCCTGCGCGGCGAGACGACCGTCGCCGCGCGCCGCGCGCATGCGACGCCTGAGGTGCTCAAGAATATGCGCACTGACGTGTGGAGCGGCATGGCATTCTCAAACCTTGTCGCGTTCTTCATCATGGCGGCGTGTGCGGGAACGCTTTTTGCGCACGGCATGACAAACATCGCTACGGCAGATCAGGCCGCGCTCGCGCTCAAGCCGTTCGGTGAATTCGCCTATCTTCTCTTCGCGCTCGGCATCATCGGGACGGGCATGCTCGCGCTGCCAGTGTTCGCCGGCTCGACCGCATATGCGCTCTCGGAGAGTTTCGGCTGGCGCTACGGGCTGTACCGCAAGCTGAAGGAAGCGTATGCGTTCTATGGCGTCATCATCGTCTCCATGCTGATCGGCATCTTCGCGAACTTCATGCGTCTCGACCCGATCCAGGCGCTCATTTATGCCGCCGTGGCGAACGGCGTCATCGCGCCCGTCATACTCTTCTTCGTGGTGCGGCTCGCGGGCAGCAAGCGCGTCATGGGGCAATACGCGAGCGGGCGGCTTGCATCACTCGTCGGCTGGGTCACTATCATCGCTATGTCCGTCTCTGGCATCGCCGCCATCGCGACGCTTTTCTGATTCGGGGCCATTGACAAAATGGTGCTCGGGTGCTAGCATCTGGAATAACGAGGTAGCCACTGGCTATTTCGACTAATTCAAGCAATGCCCGTTATCGGAGCCCTTATGGGCTTTTCCCTTTTGATCGGCGTGATGTCGTTTCCTATAGGAGACGCTATCGCGTCGCAGCCTGCTGCGGCGCCTGTGGCCGCGCCGGTCGTGCCGAGCTACGCCGTAACCTTGACGGCGTACAACGCCGTCCCGGGCCAGACCGACGACGATCCGTTCACGACGGCGTCCGGAGCATATTCGAATCCGGACATAGTGGCGGCTCGTTCCCGCGACCTGGCAGACGAATTGCCGTTCGGGACTATCATCGAGATAGACGGGCCGGCGGCCGCGGGCCAGAGCTCGTGCGGGTATGGTGCGGTCGCTCGTCATATCGGGTATCGCGTCATCGAAGACACGATGAACCAGCGCTACACGGACCGCGTAGACGTGCTTCTCGACCAGAGGGCGGACGTCAAGGCGGATGACGGCAGCGTGCTGAACGGCGCGAGCGTGATGGGCGTCTGCAAAGGCGTCACGGTCCGCGTCGTCGGGCATGTAGACATGGCGCACTTGCCGAAGACGCAGGCCGGACTGGCGGCGCTCGTCGGCAAGGGCGGCGATATCGCTCTCGGCAAATAGCAGAGGGCGAGAGGCGGCCGTCTAGGATACGAAAACGCGCGGCCGGCCCCGGAGGGGCCGGCCGCGCGTTTTCGTGTTCTTGCGTCTTCGTGCTAGAATGCGCCGATATGACACCTCCGAATACCGCCATCGAGAACGACGCCGAGAAGAAGCCTGTCTGCCCCGCTGGATTGCGAGTGGGGAAGTCGAGCGCCGGCCTCGGCTTGTTCGCCACTCGTCCGTTCAAGAAGGGCGAGCGGATCATAGAATATTTCGGTCGTGAGATTTCCAAGGAAGAGGAGTATACGAGCCGCAGCAAGTACCTGTTCGAGGTCAACAGAAAGAAGACCATCGACGGTGCAGAGCGCAATAACTTCGCTCGCTATATCAACCACTCCTGCAAGCCCAACTGCGAGCCGAACATTGTTAAGGGCCGCGTGTGGATCGACGCGGTGAAGAGCATCAAGCCCGGAGAAGAATTCACATACGACTATGGTGATGAATACTTCGACGAGCATATAAAGCCCCGCGGCTGCCGTTGCGCGAAGTGCGCGCCGAAAGCGGCGTAGCTTGATAGCAGAGCCCATGTTTGGATTTTTCGGAAACGGGTCGAGCGTCAGCGTACAGGAGGCGTACGAGAGCCTCGGTCGAGATGACAGCGTCCTTATCGACGTGCGCAGCGCGGCAGAGGTCGCCGCGCAAGGGGTCAAGGGCGCGGTAAACGTGCCGCTCGAGAAGATCCAAAGCGCGGTTCCGAAGCTCGGCGGATATAAGCATGTATACCTTATCTGCCGGTCGGGTAGCCGGAGCGGCATGGCCGCTCAGATGCTCCGCTCGCTCGGCGTCCCGCAGGCGAAGAACGTGGAAGGCGGACTGATAGCCTGGGCACGCGCCGGCTTGCCTGGCGCGTAACCGGGTAGCATGCCCGGAGGATCCGCTCTCGGCCCAATTCCCCGCGTCTGCCCGTGTTGCAGCATCTCGTTTTTCGGTTAGAATGCATTTATTCCGGTGTAGCTCAATGGTAGAGCAGCGCCCTGTTAAGGCGTTGGTTGTAGGTTCGAATCCTACCGCCGGAGCCCAGACTTGGTGAGGGTCAGAAATACGGGAATTTTCATGCGCGGCGGCTACCGCCGCGTAGAGGGAATGCGCCGTGCCAGAGACTTTTTGATTTTGGAGTTGCAGGTTCGAGCCGAAGATTTTTTGAAGGGCGGATTTTTTGGCGGGGAGAGAGGGGCCTTTTTGGATTTCCTCTAGCATTTCCACCTCTTTTACCCATGCTTGCATGGGTTCGAGCCACGCGGTGCCGTCTCGCTCCAAACGCTCGATTTGCTCCTGTATCGTCCGCTTGTCGGACATAAGCGCGCGTCGCCGCGAAAGGTAGGCGTCGCGCTCGATATCCTGCGCGATGTAGAGGTCGGTGAGGCGGTCGAGCTTCTTATCCGCCTCGCGCAGTTCCTCGCGGAGCGCTCGCACGGCGTCAACGGTCGTGCACTCCTCGTCGTGTTTGTCCTCCTCCATCCGGCGCTCGAAGTCCCGCGCCCACTCGCTCGGGAGTACGAACATGGCGAGGAGCTCGGAAAAATCGGCGGCGAGCGTTTCTTCGCGGACATACGGTTGCGAACAGCGAGCCGCCGATTTTTTCGTACAGCGATAGTACACATAGCGGTGGACGTTGCCGTTCTTCTGGCGCTTCACGCGCACCTCGGCCGTTATCGCCATGCCGCACTCGCCGCATTTCATCAGGCCACAGAACACTTGCGGCTCGGTCGCGGCGACTTGCGGATGTCCGCGCTCCTCCATTACCTTCTGCACCTTGTCCCAGAGCCGCTTGTCCACGATAGGCGTATGCCGCCCTTCGTGAAGCTCGCCCATATAGAGAAAGTGGCCGTAGTAGAAAGGGTTGGCGAGGATGAATTTGACGCGGTCGTTGTGGATGCGGTTGCCGTAGAGACTACGAACGCCGTTGTCGTACAGAAATTGCCCGATGTCTTCGAGCCGCTTCGTGCCGGTTGCGTATCGCTCAAACGCGGCGCGGATCACTTTCGATTTCTTGCGGTCGAGCGCGATGGTCTTGGTGCGCGGGTCGTTCCTGTACCCCGCCGGAGCCGTGCCCGGGAAGTGTCCTTGCCGCGCCTTGGCGCGGAGCCCGCGTGCCGTGTTCACGGAAAGCTCGCGGATAAACTGATTCGCCATCCCGAACTCCACCGACATCATGAGCACGTTGTCGGCCGGATAGTACGCGCGGTCGTGCGTTTGGATATGCGCGATAATGCCGCTTTGGAGGAGCCACTGTACCTGTCCGCCGTCCACCGGATTTCGCGCGAGTCGGTCGATTTTCCAGCAAATGATGCCTTGCGCGTCGCCCTTCTGTATCCGCGCCATCATCTCGTTGAACACAGGACGGCCGGGCATCTTCGCGCTTTTCTTCTCGACAAACTCCTCCGCGATTTCTAGCCCCTCCCGCCGCGCGAGCGCGCGGAGCTCAGCAAGCTGCGCCTCGATAGAGAGGACTTGCATGTCCTCGGTGTCGGTTGACTTGCGAGCGTAGAGGAAATAGCTAGCCATACTCCTTAAGTATAGCAACCATACCTGGCCCGTCTATTGACTATCCACTGTCTATCGTCTATCATGGATAGATAAAGATAACCAACCCCCTATGACTAAGCTAAAAATCGATTTGCGCAGTGGTGTGCTAGAGGTTGAAGGCGAGGAGTCCTTTGTCCGAGAAATTTATAATGAATACAAAGAGAAAATCTCTACGGCAGAACTGCCGGTTATGGATGAGGTGCAACACGCGCCTCAAGAGACGGAGTCTCATTCCAGAAAGCCGCGAGTCAAGCGTGCAAATGGGAGCAAAACAACTAGCAAAAGAAAGGAATCTTACCAGATTGTAAAAGATCTAGACCCTTCTGCGAA
>JAKAMJ010000009.1 GCA_021812955.1 bacterium
GGAGGATTTCGAGGCGGCGCTGGCGCGAATCGAGCAATTTGCTCTTCGATAGGGTGCGTGCTAGAGTGCGCGATATGCAGAAAGTAATAACTCCGGTCAACGCTGAAGGGCGCGCGAAGCTCGGCATTCGCGCGGGCGACACCGTGCGCGTGGTCCAGAATATCGTCGACCTCAAGAAGGGCAAGGGGGCAGACAAGAAGGAGAAGATCGTGAAGAACGTGCGCAAGCAGGCGTTCGAGGGTCTCGTGCTCTCGGTGAAGCATGGCACCGAGAGCGGAGCGACGTTCACAGTGCGCGCTACGCTTTCCGGCGTCGGGGTGGAAAAGACCTTTCCGCTCTACTCTCCGGCGATAGATTCTATCGAGATCGTGAAGCGCTCCAAGGTGCGCCGCGCGAAGCTATACTTCATCCGTGAGATCGCGGCGAAGGCAGTCCGCCGTCAGCTCAGGAACGCGCGCATGCTCCACCTCAAGAGCGACGAAGAGATCGTCACGGTCGAGGTGCCGGCGGGTACCGAAGCGGAGGCTGAGGCCGAGGCGGCAGTCGCCGAGGGCGCTGAAGCGTAAGTTGTAGTATAGTGTGCATGTGCGCTCATGCCCAGGTGGCGTAATTGGTAAACGCGCTACCTTGAGGTGGTAGTGGGAGCAATCCCGTGGAGGTTCAAGTCCTCTCCTGGGCACAAAACCCCAAAACGCGCGCCGCGAAGCGGCGCGCGTTTTGGGGTTTTGTGGTATAAGAATTCAGTGCGCACATGGCGACGTTAGCTCAGTTGGTAGAGCTCTGGTTTGTGGTACCAGCGGTCGTGGGTTCGAGCCCCACACGTCGCCCTTGAATGGGCACTTGCGAGAAGGCGGTTGCATTTGTTGGCGTATGGCGTGCGGTATAATCAAAAGCGTTAATAGCGTAATCATTACTCTCGTTATCATGGATATTGATACCCATCAGCTCAAGGGCGCGTGCCATGGCCGTGGCGCCCGGTTCGCGTTCATCGGCGTCGCCGTGGTTCTCGGGCTGTTCTTGCTCGCACAGACCGCTGCCACCCTGAAAAGTCTCGACCGCCCCGGGGTGCCGGCGACCGATACGATCGTCGTGAACGGGTCCGGCCAGGCGGCTTTGCCGCCAGACGTGGCGCGCGTGTCGTTCACTGTGCAGAACGCGGCCGCGACGGTCGCGGCCGCGCAGGCTAAGACGACCACGCAGGCGAATGCCGCGATTGATTTTGTGAAGGGGCAGGGCATCGCGGAGAAGGACGTGAAGACGCTCTCTTATGACATCACGCCGCAATATTCATACCCCAATCCGTGCCCGCCGGGAGCGCTCTGTCCAGCATATGGCGGAACGCCGAAGATAACCGGCTACCAGGTATCGGAAACCGTCCAGGTGACCGTGCGCGATTTGCAAAGCGTCGGCGGGCTCTTGAGCGGGCTCGGCAAGCTCTCGGTGCAGAACGTGTCCGGCCCGGACTTCGCGCTCGATGACCCTGCGGCGGGGTACGACGCCGCGCGTGCAGACGCCATCAGCAAGGCGAAAATCCAGGCGGATCTCCTCTCGAAGCAGCTCGGCGTGCGGCTCGGCAAGATAGTGAGCTTCAGCGAGTCGTCCGGAGCGACATATCCGGTCGCCTATGGCATGGGCGCTGGCATGATGGCGGCGAAGGCGGCAACGCCGAACGTCCCGACGGGAGAGAACACCTACAACGCCTCGGTCTCGATAACGTACGAGATACGCTAGGGCCGCGGTAGGGAAACGAAAAAGCCCCAGTACGTTTCCGTACGGGGGCTTTCGAGTTGAACCCGACATGATCACCGGGCGGCATACGCCGCGGCCAGGTGGGGCTTCAGCTCGTCAATGATCTTCTGAGCGGTGCCGGGAGCCGCGTGGCCCCCGTTACCTTGGGTCTTTGCCAAAATCTGCAAAGCATTCCCGCCGTCAACCACGTTGACGGCGATGATCTCCGTCCAGTCCCTCCCGATCAGTGCGGTGCCGACGTTGTGGGACTGCCTGACGATACGGACGCCCGTATCGTCGACAGCGTCGACGCGGTACCCTAACTTCGGGGCGATCGCGGACAGTCTGCGAGATAGTCCCTGAACGTCCGTGCTAGGGACGCGCACGGATTCAGTCGCGGCGTCGGTCGACGCAGGGTCTACCAAGCCACCCGCGGGCATGGCTATGCTCGCGACACCCGTCAATGTGCTCAGAGACCCGATAAGCCCCGGATCAGGGATGCAGCCACCTAACAAAGAGGCGGCGACTATTCCCATCATTACGGCGCGCAACGCGCCAAAACTCGTTTTCATCCTTCTACCTCCTTATTTAGTTTTGTTGACGTGGGAACTGCTTGCCTGCGTGGTTTATATCAGACCCGCTATTTGTTGTCAATAGCTTGTTGACTATGCCCTGCGGCCGTACTATATTGCAAGGGTCGAAAGCCCGCAGGGCTTTTTTATTTGACCTGACACCTTTAACCATGATTTCACCAGCAACCTTCCTGAAGCATGTGCGCGAAGAGTTCTCGCACGTCGTGTGGCCGAGCAACCGGACGGCTATCGCGCACACGTTCGCGGTCATCGGCATCGCGGCTGTCATCGCGCTCTTCGTCGGGCTTCTCGACTATGTGTTCAGCTCGGGCGTGAGTCACCTTATCGGCTTCTAATTTCACCACCTATGGACGAACCTATTCACGCAGGGGAGGAGGACTTGCCGGAGGAGGTCGGGATGGCGGACATCGCGCCCGCCGTACGCAAGCATGTCCGCGACGAGGTCGCGCCTCGCAAGGAGGACGCGCGCTGGTACACCATTCACACCTACGCCGGTTACGAGAACGCCGTCGAGCGCAACCTGAAGCAGCGCATCGAGTCGCTCGGCATGGAAGAGAAGATATTTGACGTCATCGTGCCGACCGAGAAGAAGATCCGCGTGAAGGGCGGCAAGCGCGTCGTCGAGGAAGAGAAGATCTATCCGGGGTACATCCTCGTGCGCATGATCGTGGACGACGACTCGTGGTTCGTAGTGCGCAACACTCCGCGCGTGACGGGCTTCGTCGGCGCGGGCAACACGCCGGTGCCGATGGAGGAATCGGAAGTGGCGACGCTCATGAAGCGCATGGTCGCAGAAGCGCCCAAGCACCGGATAGACCTCACGAAAGACGACCAGGTCGTCATCGCCGACGGCCCGTTCAAGGACCTGGAGGGCAAGGTGGGCGAGATAGACGAGGACCGCGGCAAGGTGAAGGTGATGGTCTCGATGTTCGGCCGCGAGACGCCGGTCGAGCTCGACTTTTTGCAAATCCGCAAGTTATAGCGTAAAGTCCCATATATCATGGCTACTGTAGTAAAAAAGATTAAATTGCAGATCCCGGGAGGGAAGGCGACGCCGGCACCGCCGGTCGGCACCGCGCTCGGCCCGGCCGGCGTGAATATCGGTCAGTTCGTGACCCAATTTAACGACGCGACGCGCGACAAGATGGGCACGATCATCCCGGTCGAGCTCTCGGTCTATGACGACCGCACGTTCACGTTCATCATGAAGCAGCCGCCGGCGTCGAGGCTTATTCTCAAGGCGCTCGGCATCGAGAAAGGTTCGAGCAAGTCGCAGAAGGAGCGCGCGGTGGGCACCCTCACCAAGGAGATGATCAAGAATATCGTGGCTGAGAAAGGCCAGGACATGAGCGCGCTCTCTCCAGAAGCTGCCGGCCGCACTATCGCGGGCACGGCGCAGTCGATGGGAATCAATGTAGAGAAGTAAATCTCTCAAACAGAAAAGAAAGAACGGCGACCCTTGCGGGTCGCCGTTTGCTTTTCCTTCCCTCTGCGGGTACAGTGCGCGCAGGCTAGCAGTACATCGTAGTTCAATCAAAACCCAAAAGGAGGTACAGCATGAGAATCATCAGCCCGTCCGCTCGGATTATGACCGAGCTGGACACAATGTCCCTTGCAGAGCGTATCGGCAGATGCGCGAGCATCTGTTACAAGAGCGAGGCGAAACTCACCGATGCGGCTTCTGCCGAAGGGCTTGCTGATAAAATGGTAAAGAGCAAGCACAATTCCACGCTCGAGATGGCACCAGTGACCATGTCGTTTGAAATTGAAGAAGGTGACTTGAATCTGCCCGAAGGCGTGAAGCATCACCCGATAATTCTCGACCTGTTCGAGACTTGCCCGAAGTATCTGGTGATCGATTCTCTGGGCGAGGGGAAGTATCTCATCTCCAGTACGGTCCGAGGCTTCCGTGAATTTGTGATGGAACATCCTGAGAGTGAACTCGGGTGGATCATGGCAGCCGAGTTGCGGCCATCGGGTTTGTTCAACGATATCATCACGCATGAATCCGGCTTGCCGATAGATGTTTTGGCGAGGAGGTTGAGTCTCGACGAGATCGACAAACTACCGACGAAGTTGCACTTGCGCCATCGCCAGGTGACGGTGAAGTTCGTCGTCAACCGTGCCGTGACCCACGAGATCGTTCGGCATCGACCGCCTTCGTATTTACAGGAGAGCCAGCGGTATTGCCGCTACGACAAGGAGCAGTTCGGCAGTGAAGTGACCTTCATCAAACCCATGTTCTTCGCTGAGGGCACTGAAGAATACGCTCTCTGGGTCAAGGCCATGGAGGAGACCGAGAGAATCTATCTGAAGCTCCTTGAGACCTCTTCGGCCCAGGCCGCGAGAACCGTCCTGCCCAACTCCTGCAAGACTGAATTGATTATGCAGGCGAATCTCGTGGAATGGGAACACTTTTTCCACATGCGTTGCTCTGAGGCGGCGGAACCTTCCATGCGGGAGGTGACAATCCCGCTTCGGGATGAGTTCCGCAAGATGTTCCCGCAACATTCGTTTGATCGGCGAATGCCTGAGGGCTGGGTTGAACAGTAAAACCTTGGACAAGTCAGACTTGTCCAAACCGGCGGCTCGCGAGAGTCGCCGTTTCTCATTCCCGCTGCTTTTTGCTTGCGCGCCGGATTTTCATTTTCTGCTACACTTCCCGTATGGAATTTCCTTTTATCGAGCGGGAGGATAGGGAGGTGGCGGCGGCGTTGGCGGGGGAGGAGCAGCGAGAGGCCGAGGGGCTTGAGCTCATCCCGAGCGAGAACTACATCTCGCGCGCGGTGAAGGAGGCAATGGCCTCTTCACTTACCAACAAATACGCCGAGGGGTACCCGGGGCGCCGCTACTACGGCGGGCAGGAGTTCACCGATGCGGTCGAGACGCTCGCGATCGAGCGGGCGAAGAAGCTCTTCGGTGCGGCGTATGCCAACGTGCAGCCGCTTGGTGGTGCGAACGCGAACATCGCGACTTACTTCGCGCTCCTCGAGCCGGGCGACACGGTGCTCGGGATGGAGCTCAGTCACGGCGGGCACCTCACCCACGGGCACCCGGTGACCTACCTCACCAAGATTTTCAACTTCGTCCGCTACGGGATGAAAGACGTCGAGACGGGAGAGATCGACTACGAGGACATGCTCCGCGTCGCGAAGGAGACGAAGCCGAAGATCGTGCTCGCGGGTTTCTCGGCCTATCCGCGCGAGCTCGACTACGAAAAGTTCGTCGCTATAGCGCGCGAGGTGGGCGCGCTCGCGGTGATGGACGTGGCGCACATCGCGGGGCTCATCGCGGGCAAGGCGGCGAAGAATCCGTTTGACTACGGCTTCGATATTATGACCACGACGACGCACAAGACGCTCCGCGGCCCGCGCGGCGGGATGATTCTCACACGTGAGAGTGCAGAGATTGCGAAGAAGATAGACAAAGCGATTTTCCCCGGCTTGCAGGGCGGGCCGCATATGCACCAGATCGCGGCAAAGGCGGTTGCATTTGGCGAAGCGCTGCGGACGTCGTTTGCGGCATATGCCAAGCAGATCATTTTGAATACAAAAGCGATGGAGGGCGTGTTTGCGAAACAGGGCGCACGCCTGATCACAGGCGGGTCTGATAATCATCTGATCTTGCTTGATGCTGAGACGTCGTTTTGCATCTCGGGTGGTGAAGCGGAGATGCTTCTCGATCGCGCGGGCATCACGCTTAACAAGAATGTCATACCTGGTGATACGCGGCCGGCGATGGACCCGTCGGGTATACGGTTAGGGACGCCGGCCTTGACCACGCGCGGATTCCGCGAAGCGGAATCCGCGCGAGTGGCAGAGCTCATGATCGACGTGCTCACGAAGCGAGACGACGCAGTCGTTGCATGCGCCCACGAAGAAGTTCGTGCGCTCGCCGCCGCGCACCCGATTCCTGAATCGTTTTCATAAATCTGGTACACTCGCCGCATGGAGGAGACTATACGAAATGCCATACGAGAGTTTCTTGCGAAGGCGGGCGCGCCTGATGTGGCGTTCGTGGTGGAGCGGCCAACCGATAGCGCGCATGGCGACTACGCCACGAATGCCGCGCTCGCGGCGGCAAAAGCACTCGGCAAGGACCCGCGCTCGCTCGCAGACTCGCTCGCGCGCCACCTGCTCGACACGCTTGGCGATTCACTCGCGAGCAGTGTCGCCGTCGCCGGCCCGGGCTTCGTGAACATCACGCTCGCGCCCGAAGCTGTCGCGCTCGCCATCGCCGAGGCGGCCGCAAAAGGTGAGGAGTGGGGCAAGAACGTGGCCGAAACAAAGAAGCGCGTGATGATCGACTACACCGACCCAAACCCGTTCAAGGAGATGCACATCGGCCACCTGATGAGCAACGTCATCGGCGAGTCGCTCGCACGGCTTATAGAGAACAAAGGGGCTGAAGTCCTCCGCGCGAACTACCAGGGCGATGTCGGCCCGCACGTCGCGAAGGCGCTGTGGGGTCTGCGCAAGGCGGGCATCACAGAGCCCGAGACGGCAAAAGAAATAGGCGATGCCTACGCGGCGGGCTCGCAGGCGTATGAGGAGTCGCCGGAGGTGAAGGCAGAGATCGACGCGCTCAATCAAGAGATCTACAAGGGCGAAGATGCGGCGCTCATGGAAGAGTGGCGCAAGGGTCGCGCGGTCTCGCTCTCTGCGTTTGAAGAGATATACAAGATACTCGGCACGCATTTCGACTACTACTTCTTCGAAAGCGAGACGGCGGAGTCGGGCGCGCGCATCGTGCGCGATGGCGTCGCGAAGGGCGTGTTCGAAGAGAGTGAAGGTGCGATTATTTATCGCGGCGAGAAGAAAGGCTTGCACACGCTCGTGTTTATCACGAGCCGCGGCACGCCCACTTACGAGGCAAAGGACGTCGGCCTCGCGTTCCTGAAAGAAGAGCGGGCGCAATTCGACCGGTCGCTTATCGTGACGGCCGCGGAACAGACGGGACACTTCAAGGTGCTCTTCGCGGCGCTCGCAGAGCTCGCGCCGCTCATCGCCGAGAAGACGTCTCACGTCCCGCATGGGTTCCTCCGCCTCACCGAAGGGAAGATGTCCTCGCGCGAGGGGAACATCATCACTGCCAGAGGTTTCATCAAAGAAATCATCGAGAAGGCGAGCGAGAAGAACGCCGACCCGCTCATCGCCGAGCAGGTAGCAATCGGCGCGATCAAGTACATGGTGCTGCGCCAGTCACCTGGCTCAGACATCATCTTCGACCCGGAGAAGTCGCTTTCGCTTGAGGGCGATTCCGGGCCATATCTCCAGTACGCGCTCGTGCGCGCCAAGAAGATTCTCGCCTATGGCGACAACGGCGAGAGCGGGGGAGCAGAGCCGGCTGCGCCGTACGCCATCGAGCGGCTCATCGTGCATTTCCCCGAGGTGGCGGCACGCGCGGCGAGCGAGCTCGCGCCGAACCTGCTCACCACCTACCTCACCGAGCTCGCCGCCGAGTGGAATCATTTCTATGCGACCGAGCAGATACTCGGTAGTCCCGAAGAGGCGTACAAGCAGAGCGTCGCCCGCGCCTTCGCGCAAACGATGACCAATGGCCTCACGCTCCTCGGCATCCCCGCTCCCGAGCGGATGTAATTTACGATTGACAGAAAGATTATCTAAAGATAATCTTTCTGTATGACTAACATAATCGGATTGAAAGATCTGCGAGAGAATACGGAGCAGTACATCTCCAGCGTGAGCAAAGGGAAGTCGTTTCTCGTGGTGCGGCGCTCGAAGCCGATCTTCCGGGTGTCGTCGGTGGACGAATGGGGAGACGAGGGGCGGTGGGAGACGGTCGTCGATTTCACCAAGATTTCTAAAAAGGGTGTGCCGGTTGGAGAAGTAGTAGCGTCGCTCAAACGCTTGCATGCACAGGATCGATAAGTTCCTGGCGCGTCTCGACGCCGGGCAACGAAAGAGAGCGCTCGCGATTGTGGAGCGTATCGAGAGAGGCGCTCTCTCTGGGCTCGACCTGCGGAAGCTCGCTGGTGCCTCAGATACATACCGCGTCCGCGTCGGGAGGGTGCGGATAAAGTTCAGTATGGATGCCTCTGGTATTCGTATCCTCGACATCAGCCTCAGAAGCGAAAATACGTATAAATGATACTATGACCGACATGGAGTCATCGCCTGAGAAGTCGGAGAATGCGAAGCGCGAAGAGGCCACGCTCGCGTTCTGGAACGAGCAGAAAATATTCGAGAAATCGCTCGAGAAGGATGCTCCGAACGGGGAGTACGTCTTCTATGATGGGCCGCCGTTTGCGACCGGGACCCCGCACTACGGCCACATCGTGGCGAGCGTGATGAAGGACGCGATCCCGCGCTTCTGGACGATGCGTGGATACCATGTGCCCCGCAAATGGGGCTGGGACACGCACGGCCTGCCGATCGAGAACATCGTCGAGAAGGAGCTCGGGTTCAAGCACAAGAAAGATATAGTCGCGTATGGCATCGAGAAGTTCAACAATCGCTGCCGCGAACAGGTGACGACGTATGTTGATTATTGGAAGACGTTCGTCCCGCGCATCGGCCGCTGGGCTGACATGGAGAATGCGTATTTCACCATGGACAAGTCATACATGGAGAGCGTGTGGTGGGTATTCAAGCAGCTCTACGACAAGGGTCTCGTCTATGAGGACTATCGCTCGATGCACATCTGCCCTCGCTGCGAGACGACGCTCTCGCAACAGGAGGTCGCGGAGGGGTACAAGGATGTCAAAGATATTTCAGTGACGGTGAAGTTCAAGGTGACGAACCCTGAGAAGCTCGGGCTCAGCGGCGACGTGTACCTGCTCGCATGGACTACGACGCCGTGGACGCTGCCGGGCAACGTCGCGCTCGCGGTGGGGGAGAAGGTGGAGTATGTCGCCTATGAAGTTGATGGGGAGCTGGTAATCGCGTCGAGGTGTTTCGCAGAAAGAATGGGAATGTTTAACGTTAAGAATTCGGGAAAGTCAGACATTCCCATTCTTTCTGCGCGCGAGCTCGTCGGCCTCGAATACGAACCGCCGTTTGCATACTATAAAAAAGACACGACGCTCAAGAACCGCGAGAACGGTTGGAAAGTGTACGCCGCAGATTTCGTCACGACTGAGACCGGCACCGGCATCGTGCACATCGCGCCAGCCTTCGGCACGGATGACTTCGAGCTCTCGAAGAAAGTGAACCTGCCGTTCGTGCAGCACGTCGCCATGGACGGTACTATGAAAAGCGAGGTGACGGACTTCGCGGGGATGGAGGTTAAACCTCGCTCAGACGACGACAAGGTGCGGCTCGGCACCGACATCGCGGTCATCAAATATCTGCAGGAGCACGGCGCGTTTTTCTCGAAGGAGAACCTCACGCACTCATACCCGCACTGCTGGCGCTGCCAGACGCCGCTTCTGAACTACGCGACCTCGTCGTGGTTCGTGAAGGTGACGGCGATAAAGGGCGAGCTACTGGAGAGCGCGAAGAACATCACCTGGTCGCCTGCGCACATCAAAGAAGGTCGCTTCGGCAAGTGGCTCGAAGGCGCGCGCGACTGGTCGATCTCTCGCCAGCGCTTCTGGGCGAGCGTGATCCCGATGTGGAAGTGCGAGAGCTGCAAGGATGTGCGCGTGTTCGGGAGCGTGGCGGAGCTCGAGGAGGCGAGCGGGCAGACGGTAGAAGACCTGCACAAGCACGTCGTCGACAATGTGACTGTGCCCTGCGCCTGCGGCGGCGAGATGAAGCGGATTCCCGACGTGCTCGACACCTGGTTCGATTCCGGATCGATGCCGTATGCCGAGATGCACTACCCGTTTGAAGACAAAGAAAAATTCGATGCGCAATTCCCGGCACAGTTCATCGCCGAGGGCATAGACCAGACGCGCGCGTGGTTCTACTACCTGCATGTGCTCGGCGGAGCGCTATTCGGGAAGAACGCGTTTCAGAACGTGATCGTGAACGGCACGGTGCTCGCGGAAGACGGCGCGAAGATGTCGAAGAGCTTGAAGAATTATCCCGACCCGATGCTGATGGTCGAGAAGTACGGCGCGGACGCGGTGCGTTTCTACCTGCTCTCTTCGCCGGTCGTGCGTGCTGAAGACCTGGCCTTCGCCGAGAGCGGGGTAGACGAGGTGGCGAAGAAGAACATCGGCCGCTTGAGCAACGTGCTCGCGTTTTATGAGCTTTTCGCGGATGGCGAAACTAGCATGACAGGACTTACGAAGTCCCGTCATTCGGAGCCTCACGATGGTTCAGAGGCTAGTACGTCATCTCAATGGGAGGACTTCGTAAGTCCAAACATGCACGTGCTCGACAAGTGGATTCTTGCGCGTCTCGCCGAGCTTATAAAAGATACGACAGACGGATACGAGAAATATGCGCTCGACCGCGCGGTGCGCCCGCTCGCGCTCTTCGTCGACGACTTGTCGGCGTGGTACGTGCGCCGTTCGCGCGACAGGTTTAAGGAGGAAGGTGATGATAAGGAAAATGCACGCGCAACATTGCGGTATGTGCTTTGTGAATTGTCGAAAGTGATCGCGCCTGCCATGCCGTTTATCGCGGAGGAGCTTTTCCAAGCTGTGCGCGAAGAGAGCGATCCGGAGAGCGTGCATCTCGCCGCGTGGCCTCTGGCAAAAGATATGGACAAGTCAGACTTGTCCATGATCGCGGATATGCAGAAAGTGCGCGAGCTCGCGTCAGAGGCGCTCATGCTACGCCAGAAGGCGGGTATCAAGGTGCGCCAGCCGCTCGCTGCGGTGACCATTCCGGATGATTTGTCGGAGGAGCTCAAGGCGATTCTCGCTGACGAGCTGAACGTAAAAGAAGTGAAGCTGGGTGATACGCTCGCGCTCGATACTGCGCTAACGCCCGAGCTGATCAAAGAAGGCGACGAGCGCGAGATGGCGAGCGCCGTAGCGCAGGCGCGCAAGGCCGAGGGCCTCTCGCCCGCCGACGCGGCTCGTGTCGAGCTTCGTGAAGCGGGGAAGTACAAAGCACGGCTTTCCACAGGAGAGGCGCGCTTCGACCTGGTACGGGATGCGAGTTAAATATACGACGCGTGGCATCGTGCTCGCGCGGACGCACGTGGGCGAGGCGAACACGCTTGTTGCGATGCTCACTGAAGACGTGGGGCTCGTGTTCGCACGCGCCCAGAGCCTGCGCAAGCCGGGGGCCAAACTCGCCGCCGCGCTCGCGACCTTTGCCGAGAGCGAGCTCGTGCTCGTGCGCGGGAAGGAGGGGTGGCGCGTGGCTGGCGCAGTGCTCGGGGAGAATTGGTTTCAGAGGTTGCCGAGCCCGGACACGCGCGCCGCTGCGGCGCGCGTGTCCGGGCTCCTTCTCCGCCTCGTCGCAGGCGAAGCGCAAGACTCCGTCCTTTTCCCGATCGTCCGCGCATTTCTCATTTCGCTCACGGATGTGCCGCCCGAGCAGCGCGAGGCCGCCGAGATACTCGCCGTCCTCCGCCTCCTCGCCGCGCTAGGGCTCGACAGCGGCCCTATCCCGGGCGAGCGGGCAGAAGACTTTTCCCGACACGCCCTTTCGGAAGCGTTCGAAGGGCGCGCAGTATTCGTGAAGAGAATCAACGCGGGCATCGCAGCGTCGGGCCTCTAGCGTTGCGCATATCCGCAGTTGCCGGCTGTGCGGTGGGGTATACTGGCGATGATGACGGACAGGAATGACGGCGGCAGCGACTTGGGCGCGCTCGAACATGCTCGCGAATCGCTTTATGGCATGAACGCCCCGGCGCCCCGGCGCGCCCCGGCGCACCCGGCTCCCGAGGGGCGCGCTCTTCCGCATGCGTGGGAAGAAGAGAAGCTCCCGATGCCGAAGCGATACCCGAAGAGGGTGCGCGTCGCCGGAGCGTTCTTCGGCGCGGCCGCGGCTTTCTTCGTGGTGGCGCTTGCGGTCGCCGGCTACTTCTTCTATTTCGGCGGGAATACGGTTTCGACCGACAAGGTCTCCATCGTCTTGCAGGGCCCGACTACCATAGCCGGAGGCGACACGGTACCGCTTTCGCTCGCGATAGCGAACAAGAACCCGACTGCGCTTCTCGACGCGACCATCGAGATAGATTTCCCCGAGGGGACAATGAGCGCGAGCGACGTATCGCAGGCGTATCCGCGCTACGTCGAAAACCTGGGGACTATCGCGAGCGGCGCGGCGGTAGGCCGGTCGGTGAAGGCCATCGTGTTCGGCGGGGCGGGGCAGACGCTTACCCTGCCCATCACGTTCTCGTATAAGACATCCAGCTCGAACGCCGTGTTCGCGAAAAAACTGTCATACGCTCTCTCAGTCTCGTCGACGCCGCTGTCCGTATCCGTCGAAGCTCCGGCCGAGACAGTTTCCGGTGCTCCGATAACCTTCACGCTGCTCACCAGGTCGAACGCGACGCAGCCTCTCGATAATGTAGTCCTGTCGCCGTCCATACCGTTCGGCTTTTCCGTGTCTTCATCGTCAATGCCGCTTGGCCCGTCGGGCGTCTTCATCGGAACGCTCGCGCCAGGCGAGAGCAAGCGGGTCGTCATTACAGGAGTGCTTACCGGGCAGGATGCTGAGCAGCGCGCATTCCATTTCACCATCGGCACTGCGAAATCGTCGCAAGACCAGTCCATCGCGGTCGCCTACATGACGCAGGATGCGACCGTGACTATCGCCGCGCCGTTCATCCAGACGAAGCTGACGCTGAACGGGAACGATTCGCAACCGATCGCGCTCGCGCCC
>JAKAMJ010000010.1 GCA_021812955.1 bacterium
AAACGACCCTTGCCCGAGTCTGTTATCTTTTTCTCCTTGTTCCATCCATCAAAATCTTTCTGCATATTTCTATTCTAACGCACCAAACTAGCGAGATCCGCGACGATACGAGCGGGGACCTCGCCTACCGAAGCGAGGTGCTCGCGCGCGGCAGTCTCGGCACGGATCGAGAGCCCGATGCGCGCTGCCGTGTCCTCGATCAGGCCGATGATCGCGAACGAGAGCGCGGATGGGTCTGCCACCGGCACCGCGAGCACTTCCTCGTATCCCTTGAACACCTCGCCGACGATGCCGACGTCGGTCGTGATGATGGGCACCTTCGCGAGCGCCGCCTCGACGAGCGTGCGGCCGTATCCCTCATACGCGCTCGCCTGGATGAACGCCTGCGCGCTCGCCATGAGCCCTCGTGCGTCGGGACGATTCCCCAAGAAGATGACTTTGTCGGTGAGGCCGAGCAATCGCACCATCTTCTCAAGCGCTGCGCGTTCGCGCCCCTCACCCGCGATGAAGAGCCCGACCATCGGGTAGCGCGGCACCACGCGCGCGAGCGCCGCCAGGATATCCTCGATGCGCTTCTCCGGCTCAAGCCGCCCGACCGCGATGAGCGCGAAGGAGAACGCGTGCGCCGGCAGCGGCAGCGGCGCGGGCACGGTCGCATCGACCGCGACGGGGATGACGGACGGCTCCTGGATGCGCGAGCCGTATCGCGCAACGAGCGAATCCTTGACACGCTCAGATACGACGCGGATGCCGGACGCCGCTGGCAGCACACGATCGGCGATGCTCCGCCGCACGCGGTTCAGGAGCGGCATGCGCACGCGCGGCGAGCGCCAGTTCCCGCTCTGGAGGAACCACGGAGAGAGGAAGTCCGTGTGCACCTGCACGTGCAGTCTCGCGCCGGTCCCCCGGACTGCGTGGAGCGCCGCAAGCCCATGCTCGAACGGATCCTGCGCCGAGACGATCTCGACGTCGTACTCGCTGATGATGGCGCGCGCTCGCTTCGCGAGCGCGCGTATCCGAAACAGCTTCGACGCGCGCACCGGATGCAAGAACAGATTCCCCTCCTGCTTTTCCCGCGCGCCGGCGCTCGCGACCGAGACGACGTGCAATTCGCCCAAAAGCGCGGCATATGAATGCATGCGCGCCCGGGCCGTGCTCGCGTCGTCGAATATCGTCGGATCGTTCGATATAAAGAGGACTTTCATACCAGAGAAGCCAGGACATCCGCTGTCCTAGCGAGCATCGCCTCGACCGAGAAGCCGCGCATGCGCTCGCGCGCCGCGGCGGCGCGCGAGCACGCGGACGCCGGGTCGCCCGCTATCTCTTGCAGCGCGGCGTGCAAAGCGCCGTCGTCTCCGTGAGGGACGAGCAAGCCGGTAACACCGTCCTCGACTAGTTCCATGTTGCCGCCGACCGAAGTCGCGATGACAGGCGTGCCGAGCATCATCGCCTCGATGAGCGCGTGCGCGAGGCCTTCGTAGGCGGAGTTGTTCACGAACACATCAGCCGCCTTCACCCAGCCGAGCGCCTCCTCGCGGGAGACGCCCGATGCGATGTGGCACGCCCACCCCGGCTCGCGCGCAACGACGCGCTCGATGCTCTCGAACCCTTTCCAGGGCACGGGCCGCCCGGTCGACACCACGAGGAATCCGCTCGGTCGCTCAGGCTCAGGCAGCTCCCTCGGCAGATCGACGCCGTTGTAGATGACCTCGACCTTCTCTGCGGGGACCCCCCACGCGCCGACGATGCCCTTCAGGTACATGCTCGGCACGATGACGTGCGTGGCGCGGAGCGCCACGCGCGTCTGCACGCACCGCAACAAGCGCACCGCAAGCGGCACCCGTTTCGTCTGCACAAATTCGTCGAGCGTCGCGGTGATGCCGAATCGCTGCCGCCCCTGCTCCCAGGCATAATCTCCCACTATTTTCACCACAAAAGGCTTCATTGCCTTCTTAGCGGCCAAGCAGGCGGGCAAGCCGACCGAGACAGGGTCGAGTGCCAAAACAACGTCTGCTTCGCGAGCCGCGCGAAGCACGCGCCGATAATACGCCCAATGGCGGATGAGCTTCGGCAGATGGCGCACCTCGCCAAACTTCACCACCTCGACCTCAAGCTTGGGAGAGTTTAACTCTCCCACTTGCGGCAAGCCGTCCTCCAGCGCTTTGGCGTAGGTCGCCGGCCCGCCCGTGTCGGGCGGATACAGCGGCGTGGCGATGAGTAACTTCATAACCACATTCTACTCTCCTGCGTTTTGGACAAGTCAGACTTGTCCAACAAACGATCGAAGAGGCTTCTCATATGAGGCGTGATGAGGTCCCAGTCGTACTTCTCTTCCGCCATCTTCTTGGCCGCCGCCGTTACGCGCGCGACCTGCTCCGGATGCGCGATGATATCCTGCACCGCCTCGGCAATTTGCTCCGGCGAATCTTTATCGACTGCCCAACCGGTCGTCTCTTTGTCTGGATTACGCTTCGCGTCAAAAAGGAAATCCGCGATGCCGCCCTCCTGCGTCGCGATGACCGGCAAGCCGGCGACCATCGCTTCGATAAACGAATTTCCCATACCCTCCGAACGCGACGCGCGGATGAATATGTCGCACGCCTTAAGCGCGAGCGGCATTTCTGCGTGTCCTATCTGCCCCGCGAAGTGCGTACGCTCAGCCACTCCGAGACCGTCCGCAAGCCTCTTGATAATTGCCTCGTCTGGTCCGGTTCCGTATATCAAAAAATGTATATTTTCAGGCAGGAACGGAAGCGCACGAATCATATCATCAACGCCGTTCTTGTGCACGAGCCGGGATGTCGTGACCACGAATACGTCGCCTTCTTTTTTCCCTATCTTTTTTCGCTCTGACTCCAACTCTTCATGCGAGTACTGCTGTGAGAAATGAGCGATGTTGACCGCATTCGGGATCAGCTCGATGCCGCCCGTGAACCCGCGACGACGCGCCCAGTTCCCGAGAAATGTCGAAATGACGGAGACGACATCCGCGGTCGTAAACGCTCGCGAGAAGAGCGGCCAGAGCGGGCGCATCAATCGCTCGATATATTCGGGCGGGTCACCTTCCTGCAGCTCGAGGACATACGGCACCTCCGGGTGCGCGAGTTTGAAAATCGCGGCCGGCACGCCGCACGAATGCGACATCATCGCCCACGTCGCGTCGTATTTATATTTTCGATGCAATGAGAACGCTTTGAATGCGGCTGCGAATTGAAACCAGTATTTATTGAGATGCAGCGGAAATTTCTTTAGATCTCCCATGCTCGGGTTCGCCCGCGTGAAGCCGATACGATGCACGAGCACATTGCCAACCTTTTCCACTTTCGTAAGCGTCGAGTCGTACCGGAGAGTTACCATATGGAACTCGATGTCCGGCATGCGGTCGGTCTTCTCCTTGATCGCCACCTCCGCGCCCCCTACATGCTTCGGGAAATACGCGAGCGAGAATATTAAGATTCTTTTCATTTCTTGGAGACCTCAGCGATATATTCAGCGAGATTCTTTTCAGGTGACCAACCAAGGGACCGGGTCTTCGAAGTATCAATTTCGGATATCATACGATTCCCTGGCGGGAAAGGTCGCATGACAAGCTCCCCGCCGAACATCTGTGCTACCTCGAGTATCGAGTACGCCTTCTCGTCTCCGATGCCGAAATCATCTCCTAATCCTTCCGCGCCGACCAAGACGAGCCCGTTGATAATGTCGTCAATGTGCGTGAAATTACGCTTCTGTGTGCCGGGAGAGTTCACTGTAAGATGCTCGCCTGCCAAACGCTTCTGCCTGAAAATCTCAATGACTGTGCCATACGAACCAGCGCGCTCGCCTGGGCCGTATACATTGTAGAAATAAGTAATCGCGTATGGCAGGCTGTACCATGTGCCATAATTTCTTACCAGCTCGGTATTGGTTGCCTTCGTCCAAGCGTATGGACTCTGATCGCGTCCCATGCCGCCGTCTCCGAACTTCGTCGAAGACCCGGCGTATATTAGCTTTCCACCTCGCTTTCGCCAGAACTCGAGCACGCCGAATGTGCCGTCCTTGTTCAAATCCCAGACAAGCGCGGGCTCCTCGAGACTTTTCTCGACGCGGGAGTATTCGCCGAGGTGGTAGATGAGGTCGGGCGATTCGTTGATGTGTTTCTCGATGTCTTTGGTGTGCCCTTCGCGGTAGTCGACGCCGGGGACGTGGTTGTCGCGAGAGCCGGTGAAATAATTATCGAGAGATATGACCTTGTGGCCATCTTTCACGAGACGCTCGCAAAGATGCGAGCCGATGAAGCCGGCGCCGCCGGTCACGAGGATGAGTTTCTGGTTCGTCATAGGGAAAGAGTAATACGAAAGTGGCGTGGTAGCTAGAGGAGCACGAATGCGCCGGCGGCGGTGATCATGACGCCTAGGAGGCCGTAGGTCCATGGAGAGCGGAAGAAGCTACGCGCGGCCGGCGCTGCGCCGGCCGCGGCTGCCGCCTCATCGTGAGCCCCTTGCGCGGCAACAACCGAGTCCTTGCTTGCCGTCACGTTCGCTACATCTGCTTTCTGCCTGCCGCCGGCCGGCCAACTGACGACCGGCTCGTTCTTCTGCGACACGCCACTCGTCGTCGCGACGACAGGCTGCTCGACGGAAGGCGCCACGGCGGACGGAACATATCGCGCCGCGATCACCCCGTCTGGATACGTAAGCGCCGCATCGAGCGTTATCGGCATGTTCATGATGGAAAACGGGAAGAGCGCTTCGGACTCGGGCAGCACCGTCGTGCCGGCCGGGATTCGGAATATTCCCTGGATCGTCGTGATGCGCCAACCGGACAAGTCGAGCCGCGTGTCCGAATCGTTCCTGATGGTGATGCCGTCTCCGGAAATCTCTGCAATGCGCACCTTCGCCGCCGCGACCGTCACGACCAATTCCCCGCCCGCTTTCGCCGCGCCGTCGGTCGCGCGCACGGTCACCGGGTATGTGCCCGCGTAATGGAACGTCTTGCTCGCTTCGCTGCCTTCGGCCGACGATCCGTCGCCGAAGCTCCACACGACGCGCGCAGCAGAATCAGCCGCGCCTTCTTTCGTCTTCACGATCGCGGCAAACGTAACCGGAGCTTCGACTAGCACACTTTGCGGTCCGGCTACGGTAACGGCGAGGTCCGATGGCGGCGGCGCATACGCCGACGCGCTCCGGCTCGGAGCGTTCGTGTCGCTCGCGCTCGGCGTCGACGGCGCGGCATTTGAAGCGTCCGAAGTCTGCTGCGTATCTGTCGCGGTGTTCGTATCGCCCACGGTGATGAGCGGTGCTATGTCGGCATAGTTGCTTCCAGACCCGATACCGCTCACCTTCTGCAAGCCATCGATGCTCGCGAACGGGCCGTTCTGCGTGCGGTAGTCTATGATCCGCTGCGCGAGCGTCGCGCCGATATGCGGGAGCGTCTCAAGCGCGGCGAGGTTGGCCGTGTTGATATTCACGAGCCCGCTCGCGCACGCGAGCATCGGAAGAAAGAATGCGAGGATGATCAGACGAACCGTGCGCATGAGATGGGAGTAGGTTACTACGATTCGCCTTTCAGCACCTTGCGTAGTTCCGCCTCGGGCACCTCGAAAGGCTGCTTGCCCGGCGCCGAAGGCGCCGGGGGTAGCGGGCGCGCCCTTGAGCGAGCGCCTGTCCTCCGTGAACTTCTGCTCCCGCTCGGATGCGGTCTTCGCGGCCATCGTATGCAGGATGCCTTTCAGCTCCGCGGGCGTCCGCGGCTGCGTGACGCCATAGTCCGGACGGTTGACCGCAAACGGAGCACGCGGCTCTTGCGAGCGGCCGGGCTCGCGCGGCACCGGGGGCTGCATCCTCTTCGGCGACGGCGCCTGGTCGCGCGGCCGAGACGGCTCATACGCGTGCTGCGGAGCGGCCTGTCGCGGCGCGTTGTCCTGCCGGGGTCTTGGCGCTCCGGCGGCACCCGGAGCGCCCGGCCTCTTCGCGTACTGCGCCTTCCGCATCCGCGCGTCGAGCGGCGCTTCAGACTCCGCACTCTTCATGAGCTCCTCGACGATCCCCTTTTCGACCCCTTCGCGCTGCGCGGTGAATTGCGCACGCGACTGCTCGATGATCCGCTCGCGATACGACACCAGTGGCGGCTCGATGGGCGGAAGCGTGACCGCCGAGAAAGGCGCGCTCCCCACCCCGTCGATCATGAGCGAGAGATAGATCTGCCGCTTGTCGAGGCTGACGATGTCTTCCTTGGTGAACTTCGGCATGAAGATGGTCTCGAGCACTTCAGCGTCGAACGGCCCGACCCGGAACGTGACAGTCGTACCGACGTTGCCGAAGACCGCGTCGCGCACTTCTTCTTCCATCTGCTCGATATACTGGTGCGCTATGGTGAGGTTCAGCTTGTACTTGCGCGACTCGGAGAGGATCTCGGCGAACGTCTCGTTCGCGAAGTTCTGGAACTCGTCCACATAGAAATAAAAGTGCGGGAGCCGCTTGAGCTCTGCCGACGACCGGTCTGCGCGGCTCATCGCCGCCAAGAATATGCGCGTGACGAGCATCGAACCCAAGAGGCGCATATTGGTCTCGCCCACGAGCCCTTTCGATAGGTTCATGATGAGGATCTTCCGTGAGTCCATCATCTCTCGGATGTCGAATGACGACTTCGGCTGGCCTATGATGTTCCTGATGAGCGGATTTCCCGTGAACTGGCCGATCTTGTTCTGGATAGCCGGCGTCGCCTCTTGCGTGTAGCGATCGCCGTAGTTGGCGAACTCTTTGAGCCAGAAATCCTTGACGACCGGGTCTTTCACGTTGTCTACGACTTTCGCGCGGAAATCCTTGTCGGTATACATGCGATTCACTCCGAGCAGCGTCGCGTCCGGATATTCGAGGAGCGCGAGGAGCGTGTTCGTGAGGATGTACTCCATGCGCGCCGACCATGCGTCCTGCCAGATCTTCTTGAAGGTCGCCATGAGACCGGAGACAACCAGGTGGCGCTTGTCGTATCCCACGTCCTCCATCACGTTGAACGCGATGGGATGATCCATGTCGAACGGCGCGAAATAGACCACGTCATTGATGCGCTCTTCCGGGACGAAGTCTAGCAGGTGCTCGGCGGTGCCGCCGTGCGGGTCGAGAAGCGCGATTCCCTCGCCGTTACGCAAGTCCTGTATCGCCATGTTCTCAAGCAGAGTCGATTTGCCCATGCCGGTCTTCCCGATGACGTACATGTGGCGATCGCGGTCCCTCGACTTGATGCCGAACGGGACACGCTTCCCGCGCGTGTCCGTCGCCGCAAAATAAGTAACGCGCTCCGGGTTCTCAAGAGCTGTCATTGCGCCTAGTATAGCAGAAGAACGCGCGCCGCTTCGCGGCGCGCGTTCTTCTGCCCGGCCCCGATCACTCGACGCCCACCTGCGGCGCGCGCACCTCGCGCTTCCGGAGCGAGACGCCGATCATGAACGTCGTCAGGCCGACCGCGACCGTGAGGAGCGAGCGGAACGATGCGGGCAATCCCGAAAACGGCGTGAGCATACCCACGACGCCGAGCATGATGATCGCGCTTGTACGAGACATGGCGGAAGTATATCAGGGCACTATGATGACCACAAACTCTCCGCGGACGGCATCGGGGTGCGCGGCGAAATGCGCCTGTACTTCGGCAGCGGTGCCGGAAATCACTTCCTCGTGCATCTTCGTGAGCTCGCGCGCGACGACGACGCGCGACGCGCCACCGTCTTCCAGTTCTTTCAGCAGCTTCAATATCCGGTGCGGCGACTCGTAGAGCACGACTGGAATCTCGCTTTCCGAGATGCCCTTCAAGGCTGTCTGCCTGCCCTTCTTGTGCGGCAGGAACCCGATGAACATGAAGCCTGTCGCGGCGGTGTCGATGCCAGCGATAGAGAGCGCGGCCGCTAGCGCCGACGGCCCAGGTATCGCTTCTATCGTCGTATTGAAGTTCGACTTCAATATGCGTTTGCGCACGGCCGCCACCATCCGTGCGCCCGGGTCTGAAATCCCCGGCGTGCCAGCGTCTGATACATACACGACGCGCTCGCCCGATTCGAGCCGCTCGATGATCTCTTCTGCCTTCTTGCTCTCGGTCGCCGCGTCGAGGCGCTGCAGCGGCTTCTTGATTTCATACCGCGCGAGCAATTTTGAGATGACGCGCGTGTCTTCGGCGTAGATTACGTCAGCCTCCTTGAGCGTCCGCAACGCGCGGAGCGTAATGTCTTCCATATTTCCTAGCGGCGTCGCGACTATCGATAGTGTTCCCATATGCAAACCTTACCACCCTACACCAAATAGTAAAACCGGCGTCCTCCAACGCCGGTTTTTGTTTTGCTCACCTGATTATCCCTCAAGCATCGGATGCCAGTACAGGGAATGAATATGGTGCGCCTTGAGCGGATGATAACATGGATTACCCTCTCTCGAACTATTGCTCACAGCTTGTCCATTTCCGACGTAGAAACCGATGTGCAGATGCTCTTTGCCAGGCACGTCCGTCACCCTCCAGACGACCACACATCCGGACTGCGGAATCACGATGCGCTTCCAACCAAAAGATTCCATATCACGAATTGCGCCCTCAACCGTTGCGTGCACGAATGTACAGAGACCTAAGCTGATAAGCATTGTCGTTGCAAACACGCCGCATGACTTATCTCCATCTTTAAGTATGTCCTTCGTCTTTCCGTCGACGCGAGCATATAGTCGACGAAACATGCTCGTACCAACGGCGTGCCTCACTCTGTAGAGAAGTGTTTCTTTAACGAGGATTCCTACCTTACCATCTTCCATATCTGTCCCTCCCTATTGAATTTTTCTTAGCGCCAAAGACCCTTGCCTGGCATTACCCTACCCCCAAACGCTCCCGCTTGCAAGTGGCGGCAAATGTTATGAAATGCTGACGAGCTTGTCGGCGATTTTGTAGATGTCGCCCGCGCCCATGGTCATGACTGCGTCGCCGGGTCCGGCCTCGGCAAAGGCCGCTTCGATGCCCGCGAAGTCGAGTGCGGTCGCGTCGACGCCTTGCTCGCGGACGCGCGCGGCGAGCGTCTCGTTTGAGATCGTACCGTCGTCCGCTTCGCGAGCGGCGTAGATGGGAGCGATGAACACCTTGTCCGCGGCGCCGAAGGACGCCGCGAATTCATCGAGCAGATCGCGCGTGCGGCTGTAGAGGTGCGGGTGGAAAGCGGCAAAGACTTTGCCTCTTGTCTTCTCGCGCAGCGCCTTCAGCGTCTCGCGCACGGCCGTCGGGTGGTGGGCGTAGTCGTCATACACGTCCGCGCCGTTTGCCGTCTTACCTTTGTATTCAAATCGGCGCCACGTTCCGTGGAAGCCGACGAGCGAACTCGCCATCTTGCCGACACTAAGTGTCGGCAGAATCACCCGCGCCGCCGCAGCGGCGGCGCGGGCATTCATCTGATTGAACTCCCCAGGAAACCTCAGATCGTACGCGTATGTGGGAGAGTCTGACTTCCCCATCTCCGTATAATCCACGACCCGCGCGCGGGCCGAGGCGAGAAGCGGCGCGATATTCTTATCTCGCGGGTTGGTGATGATGGCTCCGTCTTCCGACACTTTCTCAATCGCCTTCCGGAACGTCTCTTGCAGCGCAGCGAGCGACGGGAAATAATCCGTATGATCCCATTCGAGATTCGTGATTACGAGCGCCTCGGGCGAGAGCTCGAGCAGGTGGTCGCGGTATTCGCATGCTTCGACGACAAACCAGTCCGATTCCCCTGGCACGTAGTTGCTACCAAAATCTTTCGTGATACTCCCGACGATGACTGTCGGCTTCACGCCAGCGTCTATAAGCAGCTTCGCCAGCATGCCGGTCGTCGTTGTCTTGCCGTGCGTACCAGCGACAGCGATAGTCCTTTTGCCATTCGAGACTTCCCCGAGCATCTGAAAGTATGAAAGCTGCCTGGTACCGAGCTCCTGCGCCCGCGCCCGTTCCGGATTGCCCTCCGGCACCGCGTCGCTGTACACGACCATGTCAGCGTCTGCCTGCACGTTCTCTGCTTTCTGCCCTATGACGACCGCTATTCCCTTCTCCTCAAGCATCTCCGCGACCGGCCCCGCCTCGCGGTCTGAGCCGGTCACGACAGCGCCGTCATGCGCGAGCATCTGCGCGAGCGCGCTCATGCCTATGCCGCCGATGCCGATGAAATGTATCTTCTTGCCTTTCGTGTCCATACGCCTAATCTAGCACTTCGATCGCCACGCCGCTCGTCGGGAAAAATTCCGCGACCCTCGCACGGAACGGTGCGGAATCCTTGCTTATCACGAAGCGCAGCAGCCCCGTCCCTGTTTCTCGCGAAGCGAATTGCCGCACGACCCGATCAGCCACTGCCGATGCTGGGTCAAATATGGAAACCTTCTCGCTAAGCACCCGATTGAATACTGGCTGCACCAGCGGATAATGCGTACACGCCAAAATCAGCTCATCATACGCGTTCGACTCTATGCCCGCGAACGCATCGCGGATGATTCTTTCTATTTCTGTATCGCTCGCTCCCGACTCGATAGCGCCCGCAAGCTCGGGAATCGCGAGCGTATCGATCTCTTTGCCGATCATCTGAAACGCGTTCTGATAGATTTCGGACGCGATGGTAGCAGGCGTCGCGACCAGCAAAATCCGTGATCGAGAATCCTTGAAATGACTCACGGTCGGCCCGACCATCTCTACCAGGTTTCCTGGCGCGAGCGGGAGCACGTCAAAGAGCGATACCGCGAGCGATGCCGACACGCTGTTGCAAGCGCTCACGATATTTTGCGCACCGCCCCGATGCAAGCGGGCTATCGCCTCGACCGTGAGCCGCGAAAGCTCCGCACGCGAGCGCAAGCCGTACGGCGCGTTTTTCGTATCGCCGAAATAGATTACGTCAGCAGACGGCATCGCTTCGCGTATCGCCCGCAAGACCGTGAGCCCGCCAGACCCGGAGTCGAAGACGCCTATCATGCGCGGCCTTTCACTAGCGCGTCGAACTGTTCTCCGCGGTCATATTCATTCTTGAACATGCCGAAGGAGGCGAAGGCCGGCGAGAAGAGGATGACGTCGCCTTTCTCGGCGTGCGCGAACGCGCTAGCGACGGCATCGGCGAGAGTATGGAAGACGGACGCATCTGGCAGGTCGGCGCGGATACGCTCCGTGCCAGTGCCCGCGAGCAAGACGACTCGCTTCACCTCAGGAAGTTTCGCCATGAGCGCGCTCATGTCGAGTTCTTTGTCTGCACCGCCCATAATCAATATGACGTTCGGCTTCGTAAGCCGAGCATCGCGCAAGGCGTCAAGGGCTGCGAGCGTCGCATCTGGAGTGGTCGCTGTAGTGTCGTTGTAAACCTTCACACCGTTCGCATCGCGGACGAGCTCGAGCCGCCCCGGGACGCCGGCAAACGATTCAAGCGCCTTCTTGCTCACTGCGTCGTCAACCCCGAGCGCACGCGCTACTGAGAGCGCGAGCGCGGCGTTGTAGCGGTTGTGCAAACCAGGTATGCACAAGGTCCAGGTATCCGGCAATTTATGCTCGTCGGCGATTACGACATGCGCATCGATCCTGTCACCGTACTTCTCTATCACTGTCGCGGCGCACTGCCGGCCGAGGATGAGCGCGTCGGACGGGGTCTGATAAAGGAAGATGTTCGCCTTGTCGGCGAGGTACGCGCTGCGATCGCCGTGATAATAGTTCAGGTGGTCGTCAAGGAGGGTCGTAAAGACCGCGACGTGCGGAGAGATATGCGCTTCGCCGAAGCCCTGGAGCTTCCACGAGTCGAGCTCGAGCACGACGACCGTACCGCTCGTGAGTTCGCGCACGCGCGGGAGGAGCGCCGTGCCGCGGATATTGCCACCCTGGATGACCGGCTTCCCCGCCGCCCGAAGGATCGCCACGATCATCTCGGTGACGGTCGTCTTGCCGCGGGTGCCCGTGACGCCGACCACGGTCGCTCCAGTCTCGCGAGCGAACCCAGCGAAGAGAGCCGCCCACATGGCGATAGGCGTCCCCTCCTTGCGCGCTTCGTTGACGAACGGCGAATCGAGCGGCGTCGAAGGTGCCTTGACGATGAGATCGCGGCCGCGGAAGTCGGCCAGCTCGTGCCGGCCGAGCGTGTAGCGGATGTTCGGGAACCGCTTGAGTGCCTCGAGCGACGGAGCCGCGTCGGCTTCGCCCTTCAGATCGGTAACGATGAGATCAGCCCCGCTCTCGGCAAGGAATGCGATGTCGCCTACCCCGCCCAAAAGCCCGAACCCCATGACGGTAATCTTCTTCCCACGAAAGTCCGCCGACGCGTCCATACTGCGCATGGTACCGCAGCACGGCCGCTCATGCACGAGCGCGTGTCAGGGGCAGTTGTCCGTCGTGACGACGGCGTCCTTATGCGTAAGCGGTAGCGTCGTGGTCGGCACGGTCACCATCTCGTATCGCGACGTACCCGCGTGGCACGAACCGGCAGGATTCGCGAGCGTTATGGAAACCGTACGCTGGTTGGTATCCTCGATGCTCGAGACTGTTATCTCCGCACCGGAGTCGGGGCCGGCAAACACAGCCAGCACTTCATGCGTCTTGAAATCTATCGCCGGCGGCGTACCGGTCGCGTGGAGCGTTTTCCAGAGCTCGCCGAGCTGTTCGGCAGACGTGATTCGATAATTGACGCGCTTGTCGACATTTGCCCGTTCGCCGTGCGCGATCGGAGTAAACGGAACCGCGCTCGCCGTCGGAAGTGCGCCAGCGCCCTGCCGGTTCCCCGTGCCGATCTTGCTGTAGGAAAGGATGAGCGCCGCCAGTACGAGCGCGGCTACCGCGGACCAGATGAGGACGCTCTTGTTTCGCATGTCCGGCATGCTTCCAGTATACCCCCCGACAGTTTATTACCATGGAGAAGGTGGGTATAACTTTCGCGAGCGCCCGAAGAGGCGAGAAACCTAGCTTTTTGATCTTTTGTGCACGCTCTAGGATTCGAACCTAGGACCGCTCGAGTATCAGTCGAGTGCTCTACCAACTGAGCTAAGCGTGCGACTTG
>JAKAMJ010000011.1 GCA_021812955.1 bacterium
GGACGAGGAGGGCCTCGCCGGCATCGACTACACGCTCCCGAACACCAAGTTCCTCGAGAAGAACAAGGACCGCGTAGCGGGCGTCGTCATCACGCACGGCCACCTCGACCACATCGGCGGCATCCCATTCCTCCTCCCGCGCTTCGGCACGCCGCCCGTCTATACGCGCAGCGTGACCGCGATCATGATCCGGAAGCGTCAGGAAGAATATCCGGACATCCCGAAACCCGAGCTCATCGAGGTAGAGGTCGGGCAGACGGTCACGATAGGCAAGACGCGGGTCAAGTTCTTCCCCGTCACGCACTCGATCCCTGATTCTATGGGCGTATCGATCGAGACCCCGCAAGGGAACGTAGTCGTCTCGGGCGACTTGAAGCTCGAACACGAGGACGGCGTCCCGTCCGCGAAGGAACAGAAGACGTGGGGCGACCTCGGCAAGGACCACAACATATTCCTCATCGCCGACTCTACGAACGCCGAGCGGGAAGGATTCTCGATACCTGAAAGCCGCGTGCTCCTCACGCTCGAAGACATCGTGAAGACCGTGAAAGGCCGGCTCATCATCGGCACCTTCGCGTCGCAGTTCGAGCGCATGGTCAATATCATCCAGTTCGCCGAGAAATACGGCAAGAAGGTTGTCACGGTCGGCCGTTCGATCCGCACGAACATCGAGATCGCCGAGAAAGCGGGGCTCCTCAAGATGGCGAAGGACACGATCATCCCGGAACAGGCGCTCGCCGACTACCCGCCGGACAAGATACTCATACTCTCGACCGGCGCCCAGGGCGAGGAGTTCGCCGGCCTCATGCGGATAGCGACCGGCCAGCACAAGTACGTCCGTTTCACCGAGCGCGACACGATCGTCCTATCCTCCTCCGTCATCCCAGGCAACGAGATCTCGGTACAGAAGCTCAAGGACAACCTCTATCGCCACAACGTGACGATCATCCACTACCGCTCGTCTGACGTGCACTCGACCGGGCACGGCAACACGGGCGAGCTGGTATGGATCAATCAGCAAGTGCATCCTACGTTCTTCATGCCAGGCTACGGCTACCGCTCGATGACCACCTGCCACGCGCGCGCCGTCGAGGCAGCAGGGTTTCCGCGCGAGAACATCGTCTTGGCAGACAACGGCATGGTGATAGACATCGTAGACGGCAAGGAGATGATCTTGCACAAGCAGAGAGTGCCCTCCGCGCCGCTCGTAGTGGACGGCTTCACGATCGGCGACCTGCAGGAAGTGGTCGTACGCGACCGCCAAGCGCTAGCCAAGGACGGCATGTTCGTGATCATCGCCTCGGTGAACCTGAAGACCGGTAAGCTGCGCAAGTCGCCAGACATAATCTCCCGCGGTTTCGTGTACCTGCGCGAGAGCCAGCCGCTCTTGAACGAAGCCCGCATCCTCATCAAGAAGAGCATCGAGGACTCGACCAAGGGCATGAACCCGATCGACCTCGACTACGTCAAGAACAACCTCACGGATGTCATGGCCGGGTTCCTCTTCACCCGTACCAACAAAGCCCCGATGGTCATCCCGGTGCTCATAGGAATGTAAGCTCGCAGAGTCAGAATGTAGGGTTTCGTAAATCCTACATAAACCACGCGCGGCGCCTTCGGCGCCGCGGTTGGTTTCCTTCATGCTATACTCGCGGGAATGTACGCGCGGAACGCCCTCACCATCGGCAACTTTTTCGTCGCCGTCTCTTCTACGCTGGTAAGCTACACGCTGCTTTCTTATCTCTCTACGTTCATTTCTTCCGGAGACCTGGGCGTCGCCATCGCTTCCGGAGGCGTGCTGTCCGTCGTTGCGTTCTTGTTCATGCCGCGGCTCGTCGCGCGACACGGCCCGCAGCAGCTCGCGCTCTTCATGACGGTGATCGAGATAATCATGCTCTTCGCCGCAGCCGTGGCACCCCGCACTCTAGCAAGCGCAGCGCTCATCATATTCGTACTCGCGCTCCAGCCGGTCGTATTCTACCAGCTCGACCTCCTTCTCGAAGCGACCGTCAGCAACGAGAACACGACTGGGCGCGTCCGCACGTTCTTCCTGACGGGCGGCAACGTCGGATCGCTCGTCGCGCCGCTCATAATCGGGACTCTTCTCTCCGGCGGCGAGTACTACACGTTCGTGTTCGCGGCGGCCGGCGCGGCGCTCATGCCGTTCATAGTGCTGCTTGCGTTACGCCGCCTCCCCCAAGGCGAGACCCAAGGGCCTTCACCGGTCCGCGACACTCTCCGGCGCATCGCGAGAGATCGGGACCTCGCAGCCGTCACGGTCGGGCACTTCATCCTCTACGCCTTCTACATCTGGGCGCCGCTCTACGTCCCCGTCTATCTGCATGCGGAACTGCACATCCCCTGGGCGACGCTCGGCTGGATGTTCTCGATAATGCTCCTGCCCTACCTTGTTATCGAATATCCGGCCGGGTGGGTCGCGGATCGCATCCTCGGAGACAAAGAGATGATGCTCGCCGGGTTCGTGATCGCCGGAGGAGCGCTCGCGGCAGTCGGACTGCTTACCAAAGCGACCGCACTCTGGCTCATCCTGGCGGTGCTCGTCTCGACGCGCGTCGGCGCGGCGTTCGTCGAGAGCATGACCGAAGGGCATTTCTTCAGGCGCGTATCCGAGAAAGACATCGTCTCCGTGAGCGTGTTTCGCGGCGTGTGGCCGCTAGCTGACGCGCTCGCGCCGCTCGCAGGCGGCGCGATACTCGCGTTCGGCAGCTACCAGTCCTTCTTCTTCCTGACCGGAGGGTTCGTGCTCGTGACCGGGGTGATATCCACCCTGCTCGTCCGGGATTTCCGCTAATATGTGGGACGTTGCACGTCCCACATATTAGCGCGGAAGCGAGTAGACGCAGCCTTTCGCCTTCAGCCAGCGGTTAGCAGCTTCGGGCCAGATGCGGGTGAGCGGGTGATCGGCACAGGAGTGCGGACGGGCCGAACAGACATAGCGTCCGTAGAGGACGAGGCCGTTGTTCACGTACTTCCAATCTCGCTTCGGCACGAGCGCTTCCAAATCTTTTGAGATTTTCGTCGGGTCCGCGTTATCGGTGAGGTCGAAGCGGAGCGCGAAACGCTTGACGTGCGTGTCGGTGGCTATACCTTCCCAGATGTCAAAGAGTTCGCCCAAGACGACGTGCGCCGTCTTGTAGCCGATACCGGGGAGCGCGACGAGCGCGGCTTCAGAACGCGGCACGGCTCCGCCGTGCCGCGCTTGTATCTCCTTCGCCGCGGCGATGATGTTCTTCGCTTTGTTATTGAAAAACGGAATCGAAGAAATCTCTTTCGCGAAGGTCGCCGGGTCTGCTTCGGCAAAGTCTTCCGCTGTCTTATATTTCTTGAAAAGCGTCGCCGTACACTCGTTCACCCGTCTGTCGGTGCACTGCGCCGAGAGAATGACCGAGACCACGAACTGGAACAGCGTGCGGTACGCGAGCTCGCTTTTGGGTGCGGGATAGGCTTTCTTCAGATACGCGACCATCTTTCGCGCGCGCTCCCTGCGAGCTTCAAAGGCAGTGCCGCCCGGGCAGCTTTTGCGAACGTCCGTCATGCCGGGAAAGCAAACCGATAGAACGCTCGGAGCAGGACCCCGCCCGAGAAGATCGCCGCCAATACGGCCGCCGGGAACCCGACGACCGGCACGAGCGACGCGAGCGCGACCGCCGCCATGCCGGCCGCGCCCTCCTGCCACGACACCCGCTCGCGCCGGAGCAGCTTCCGTGCAAGCATGCCGCCGCAGAGTATCCCCGCATACGCGACGGCGAGCACCGCAAGGAGCGCGTACGACACGGCCAGGAGGAACGCGAGGCCTATCCCGACGAATGTCAGCAGGAGCAACGCTATGACGAACGGCGTGGCGACCAGGATCGCGAAACCGAGAAGCACCGCCAGGAACAGGTCGCGCGGCCTGCTTCCTGCCAGGTCCGCGACGAGCGTCTCCGCAAATCTCGGGAACAAGCCCGCGAGCAATCCGGCAAGGATGATCGCCCCGATCACCCGTGCCACCATGAAGAATCCGATGCTCATGAACGCGAGCGCGCGCGACGTGCCGATATCCGGCAGATAAGAAGCGTTCGTGTACGCCACGCCGCCGGCGATCTTCGCCGAATCAGGAATCGTCGCTATATCCGGAGCTTCATATGAAAACTTGCCCCGGATGACCGTGCCGGGCGCCAAAGTGACACGGCTTCCGGCTACGACCGTCACGTCTTTCGCAAAGTCCCCGGCAAGGGAGGCCGTGTCGCCATAGACAGTTACCGGCCCAGACGCGCCGCCGTCGAGCACTACGTTCCGCGCGACGACGAACACGCTCCCGCCCGCCCTGCCGGAATCATGCACGGACGCACCGA
This sequence comes from bacterium, assembly GCA_021812955.1. GTDB lineage: Bacteria > Patescibacteriota > Minisyncoccia > Phycocordibacterales > Phycocordibacteraceae > C7867-001. Next base: position 4,356 of record JAKAMJ010000011.1, read on the forward strand.
CCGCTATAAGGTCGCCGCCGACCGGCTTACTGATTTCTACCGCACCTCCGATGCAGCGCATGTCGCCCCCGACAGCCGCACGCGAACGCACCGAACCGGCGAATATGAGACTATCGCCCGCCACCGGCGCTGCGGTAATGACTGACCCTCCGAGCACGGACAAGTCGCCTGCGACCGGTGCCGTTACGACTACGGTCGCGCCCGCCGCATACGCGTTTCCGGGCGACGAGCTAGCCGCCACAAGCGATTGCGCGGCTTTGAATGATGCCGCCGGAACAGCGCTCGCGGCCCATGCATCCGCCGGAAAGGCCAGAGCGAGAAGCGCGACGAGCGAGAGGAGCGGTGCTCGCGTCATAGGAATAATCACGCCGTCGGCGGCATCGGCAGGAACGGAGCCTGCTGGCGTCGCTTACGCACTACGCGGATCGGCTCCATAAGGCTCGCGCAGACGAGCACGAGGAGAGCGATCCCGGCGGAAACCGAACAGTAGATGCAGAATGCCCCGATGAAATACACCTGCACGACGGTGAAGTATAGCGACGCGGCAACGCCGGCGAGCGCGACGCCTTGCAGCACGCGGCGCAACAGCCGATCGAAGAGGATTAGCTCGAGCGCCGCGAGCACGAACACGACACCGTAGAAGAAGACGCCATATTCGGCGACCGGGACGCCGAACAGTCTTGCGTACGGACTGCTCGCGACCGTGTTGCAGCCGCTCAAATTCTGCGCCGTGCACAGGAGCGGCGCTCCTTGCAGCTCGTTCTTGGCTATGTACGCGGAATCCGCGATCCCGCAGAACGAGAGCGCCAGGATGATCACAGCCGCGAGCCTTTTCATGCATGCAAGGATACGCGTTCCGCGTGCTCAGCGCAACGGCGGCGCAACCACGCTCCAGCGCCGTGTCAAGGTGTGCTAGACTGGCATGGTCGCATGCGCTTCTTCCACCTCGTCTCCCATTTCATCGTCGGCTCTGCTGGCAGCGGCATAGCCCTATTTGGCGCGATACTCGTGAGCACCGTCCTCGTCGAGGACGCGACGGCGATCATCGTCGGCATCCTCGCGGCCGACGGCATCGTCCCTATCCCGCTCGCGCTTGCCGCGCTGTATTCCGGCATAGTGTCGAGCGACCTCGGGCTGTACGGGCTCGGCTGGCTCGCGAGCACGCACGAAAGGCTAGCGCGATATGCCGACCACGAGCTGGCCGCGCCGTTCCGCGCCTGGCTTGAGACGCGCTACGTCCTCACCATCTTCTTCGTGCGGTTCATACCGGGCGCGCGGCTCCCGACCTACACGTCAAGCGGCTTCTTCCGTTCGTCATTCTCCAAGTTCGTGCTCGTCGCGCTCATCGCCGCCTCGGTCTGGACAACGGCGCTTTTCTCCGCTTCATTCTGGTTCGGCAACCTGACCGCGCACTGGCTCGGTCCCGTGCGCTGGGGCGTGGCGCTTGTCGCGCTCGTAGGACTGTTCATGCTCGGAAGGTTCAACGTGCGCTTATATCGGTCTAAAAAGCAGGAGCTCCGCCCAGGAAACGGCCCCCGCTGAACGCCCATGACGCGGAAACTGTCCCGTATCGCTGCTGCGCTCGCCCTCGCGTGTGCCGCATGCGCCGCGGGGTATTCGATCCGCGGAGAGGAAGTCCGCCAGACGCCGCCCTTGAGCATCCCGGCCGAGACCGTCGCCGCGCCGGCTGCCGGCGCGGTCCGCGTCTTGTATTCCCTCGACCGGAAGCAGAATGACAAAGAGATCATCGCGCTCATCGACGGCGCGAAGAACCGCATCTACTTCGCCATCTACACCTTCACGCTCTCAGACATCGCCGACGCGCTCGTCGCGGCCAAGAAGCGCGGCGTAGACGTACGCGGGCTCATGGACTCAGGCCAGAGCAGCGACAGCTACGGCGCGCCCATCACAGCGAAGCTGCTCGCGGCCGGCATCCCGCTCGAGGTCGAGAAGCACCCGACCGGCTCGGGCATAATGCACATCAAAATGATCGTGACAGACCAGGCCTACGCGCTCGGCAGCTACAACTGGACCAGCTCGGCCACAACCATCAACGACGAAATTCTCGAAATAGGCACCGACCCGACCCTCCGGCAGACGTATGAAAATATTCTGAAAAAATTATTCGCGGCCTATCAAGGCTCAAACGCGACCGCTCACGCGGTCGCGCCCGTTTCTATCGGCACGATCCACTACACCGACGCGCCCGCGCACATCAGCGACACCGCCTCGGTGCAGGGCACCTTGGTCGAGGCCTACACCAGCAAAAGCGGCACGGTCTTCCTCGACTTCTGCCAGAGCTACAAAACCTGTCCGTTCTCTGGCGTCATATTCGCAGACGACGTAAAAGCCTTCGGCGGCCTCTCTTCACTCTCCGGCAAGCAAGTCACACTCACCGGCAAAATCACCTCCTACCAGGGCCAAGCCGAGATCGTCCTCACCGACCCGTCCCAGCTCACCTATTGACTAATTTAACCCATGATGCTATCTCTGCTCGACAATGTCGCCTATCTCCTTGCTGAGCTGCGCGCTGGTCATATGCATTGTATTGTAGCATATTCCATGCTATATTTACCTCACTTCCAGTGGCTACCGACCGACTCCGTATCAATAACGAGATTGCCGCGCAAGAGTTGCGCGTAGTTGGCGCAGGCGGCGAAAACCTGGGAGTCCTCTCGCTCGGCGCAGCGCTTGCCGCTGCCAAACAGGCCGGGCTCGACCTCATCGAGATATCGCCCTCAGCGACGCCGCCCGTTGCGAAGATCGTAGATTATGGTAAATTCGAATACGAGCGGAGCAAGAAAGAGAAGGTAGCCAAGGCGAAGGTCAAGATATCGGAGACCAAGGAAGTCCAGATAAAAGTGGGCACCGGCGACAACGACATGGCCCTCAAGGCAAAGAAGGCCGCGGAGTGGCTCTCTGAGGGCCATCGGGTCCGCGCCGAGCTCTTCCTCAAGGGGCGCTACAAGGGCATGAGCGAGGAGTTCCTCAAGACGCGTCTTGAGAAATTCATCGCCAAGATCCCCTACGCCCACAAGATCGCCGAACCGATAGCCAAAAGCCCCAAGGGGTTCGCCGGCGTCATCGAACGGGATCAGGCCGCCCAAGCGAAACGCGAGAAGGAATCACAAACAAACCATGAAAACCAATAAATCATACACGAAAAGGATCCGCGTCACCCGCACGGGCAAGCTCGTCGCGCGCAAGCCCGGCCAGGACCATTTCAACGCGAAGGCGAGCGGCTCGGCGCGTTCGGCCAAGCGCCGCGCGACCAGCATCTCGCTCACTGCGCGCGCCAAGCGCCGCTTCCTTCCCGGGGCGTAATTTAATAGCAGCGTAACCATTTCCGTATGACGAGGATCAAAGGAGGAACGACGGCCCTGAAGCGCAAGAACAACATGCTTGCGCGAGCCAAGGGGTACCGCAGCAACCGATCGAAGAAGATTAAGTTCGCGCACGAGGCTTTGATGCGCGCCGGCCGCTACGCTTTCGCGCACCGCAAGGATAAGAAGACCGACTTCCGTCAGCTCTGGATCATCCGCTTGAACGCGGCAGTCCGCGAGACGGGACACAAGTCCTACAGCGCCTTCATCGGCAAGCTCAAGAAGGCAGACATCGCCCTCGACCGCAAGGTCCTCGCCCAGTTCGCCTCCGAGCGCCCCGAGATCTTCGAGCGCATCAGCAAGCAGGTCGTCTAACGATACAAAAACGCCCGGCGCCTTCGGCGCCGGGCGTTTTTGTATTTACTCCTCCCCCACGTACTTAAAGCGTGGTACGCGTTTGCCTTCGACTTCTACCCCTCCCGTGAACATCTCCAATGGGCGTGCCCAGAGTTTTGACATCTCATTGTCGTACAAAGCTTCGTAAATGACCAAATCCTCCAGGGTCTCGCTGTGCTTCGCTACGCCGATAACGCGATACCTATGCTCAGGATTCTTGTAATGTTCGTAAATGCCTGGTTTCGGATTCATGCGCCAAATTGTATCAAACTTTCGTGACCGAGTCTTTCGTTATCTCCCACGTCTGCTCCGGCTCGACGACGATGGCGCGCGCGCCCAGGTAATCGTGGATGCGCTGCGCGAGGAATCGTTCTGCCGAGGGTTCGCCGAGACCGACGAAAATCGCCTTGGTGCGCTTCCCAGCAAGCGCCTTCTCAGCGAAGGAGAGCAGCTCGTCTCTGTCGGCGTGCGCCGACCAGCCTTCAAGACTCTCGACTTTCGCGCGTATTTGCACCACCGCACCGCCAAGTCGCACGCTCTTCGCGCCCTCGAGCATCCGCCGCCCTGGTGTGCCCGGAGCCTGGTACCCGACCATGACGAGCGTCGTCGACGGTTCGGGCAGGTAGCGGGTCTCCCATCGGCCGATGCGCCCGCCGTGGCTCATCCCCGCGCCGGCAATGATAATCTTCGGGTCAGGGGCCTTCCCTATCTCTTTCGACTCCTCGGGGCGCAGCGTCTTGCGCAAGAATGGGAACTCGAAAACGCTCTTCTCGCGCTTCATCTCCTCTTCGGTCTCGGGTTTGAAATAGGTCGCGCCCCACTTCTCGTATGCTTCGGTCACGTGTATCGCGAGCGGTGAGTCAAGGTAGACCGGCACCTTCGGCAACTCGCCGGCATCAAAAAAATTAGAAAGCTCGTAGAGCATCAGCTGCGTGCGCTCGAGCGAGAAGGCGGGAATTAGGATCGTCCCGCCACGCGCGATGGCGCGCTTGAGCGTCTCGCGGAGCGTCGCCACGCGATCAGCGTGCGCGGGGTGCAGGCGGTCGCCATAAACGCTCTCCATCAGTAGCGCATCCGCATCTGGAACCGGCTCCCAGTCAGGCAGGAGCGGCGAGGGTGAGTTGCCAATGTCGCCCGTGAGCGCGACAGTGGTGCCGTCTTCATCCATAAGCCGCACGCTCGCCGAACCGAGGATGTGGCCCGTGTTGCGCAGATAGGCGCTGATGCCAGGCGCGACCTCTTTTTCTTCGTGATACCCGAGTGTCTCGATAAGCAAGAAGGCTTGATCGACGTCTTTCTCCTCGTAGAGCGGCGCAATGCCCTTGTGCGCTGCCTCCTGGCCCAAAATGCCCACCGAGTCGCGCAGGATGAGCTCGGCAAGGTCCTTCGTAGGCGGGGTCATGTATATCTTCCCGCGGAAGCCGTCTCGCACGAGCTTCGGAATGCGACCCACATGGTCGAGGTGCGCATGGGTGACGACAAGAGCATCCATCTTCGTCACGTCATAGCCAAACGGGCCGTAGATGTGCTCCTCAACAAAGTCTGCTCCCTGCTCGATGCCGCAGTCCACCAGCACCTTGCCCCTCGACCCTTCGACCAAGAAGTTTGAGCCCGTCACCTTCCCCGCCCCGCCGTATGATGTGAGTCTGAATGCCATGAAGATACTGTAGCACGCTCAAAACCGCAAAAATCCCGCCAGTTGGCGGGATTTTTGCGGAACTGCCCTCGATGGCAACTTAATGGTGCCAGGTGGGAGATGCAACGGCGACTATCGGATGCCAAACGGCTTCACCAAGCTCGCCTTACTGCGTTCATATCCCTTGCGATGAGCAAGTTGCGTTTTCAAGAACAGCTCCACTTACAAGTATACACGCCCTGTCAAACCGCCCTGTGGAAAACTAGTCGCCAAGGAAGCTTCCCAACTCCGGCGCGTATATAATCGCCTCATTGAGAAGTCGGTAGGAGATAACCTCCCCCGGCTTGAACCAGTGCGCGATTTCATCCGTTGCTTCGCTCACTGAGCCAGAAGCGTGGACGACATTGCGAGTTGCGCGCTTGTCTACGTCGGACATCTGGTATGAATCCAGCGCGAAGTCACCGCGAATCGTACCTATGTCTGCAGATGCGAGCGGCTCGGTACCTCCTGCAATCTTACGCACGATCTGCACCGCATGCGCACCCTGCCAGACCATACAGACGACCGGTCCGGAAGATAGGTACACTTTGAGACCGTTCAGCGTCGCGCTATTCACGACGAGCGGGTCCTCGGAAGGCGGCGTGAGGCCCTTGTCCCGATACGCCTTGATTGTCTTTTCTCCATTCGCTCTTCGCCAATTCGGGTCAAGAGTGTAATGCTGCTCGATGTGTTCTGGGCTCGCCACCATCATTTTCGCGCCGACCAACTTCAGCCCGACACGTTCGAAACGCTTGATAACCTCTCCGATGAGCCCGCGCTGAACGCCATCCGGCTTAACGATAACCAGCGTCCTCTCTTCTTTAAAGTGTGCCATAGTTTTTAAAAATAAACCCCTCGCGGGGTGTTGTTATGCCGTTATGATACGCGCACTATCCCTCTCAAGCAAGATGGTGTGCTCGAAGTGGGCGGAGCGGGAGCCGTCCTTGGTGCGATAGGTGTAGCCGTCAGGGGCGACTTTGACCGCCGCCTTGCCGGCCGAAGAGATCGGCTCGAGCGCGAGCACCATGCCCTCGACGAGCTCCTCGCCCGTGCCCGGGCGGCCGAAGTTCGGGATAAACGGTTCCTCGTGCACGCCCTCGCCCACGCCGTGCCCGCCGAGCTCTTTGACGACCGTGAACCCGGCACCCTCGATGACTTTCTGAATGGCGGCACTCACGTCGCCAACGCGGCGCCCTGGCTTGGCGGCCGCGATTCCTGCTGAGAGGGCGTCCTTCGTCGCCGCGAGAAGCCGCTTCGTCTTCGCGTCTATTACGCCAACCGGCACCGTGATCGCCGCGTCGACGATGACGCCTTCATGCGTGAGACCGAGGTCGAGCGAGACGATGTCGCCCTCCTTCAAGACTTTTGCCGACTCATTCGGGATGCCGTGCACGATCTCATCGTTTATCGACACGCACAGCGCGGCCGGGTACGGTCGCGCGCCCCCATCTGGCGTGTAGCCGAGGAAGGCGGGCTCGTCGCCTCCCTCGCGTATCATCACCTCGGCAAGCGTATCGAGCTCTTCGGCCGAGACGCCGGGCGCGACACGCTCCGCGAGCGCCTGCAGGATGGTCGCCAAGCGCTTCCCTCCTTCGATCAAACTCGCCCGTTCGGTGTCCGTGCGGATAATCATTGCAACCCGAGAATGCCCCGCACTTCTGCAGCAATCACCTCGACAGGACGATGCCCGTCGATCTCGGTAAGGAGGCCCTGCCGGCGGAGGTGGTCGATGGCCGCATCGGTGCTGTCGTAGTAGGCCTTAAGTCGATTCTGAACGGCGTCCGGATGGTCGTCGGCGCGCCCCTCCTTGTCGCGGCGTAGCGCGATACGCGCGTGGACTTCTTCATCCGGCACGGTGAGATGGAAGATGAAGAACGGCCGCTCGATCCACTTGATCGACTCCGCGACGACCTCTGCCTCAGGCTTGGTGCGGCTCGTGCCGTCGAAGATGACCGTGCCATCTTCAGGAATGTTGAAAAGCGTCTTGAGATAAACATACGACACGACCCAATAGGGCACCAGGTGGCCGGCGTCCATAGTCTCTTTAAGCTTGTGCGCGGCCGTGCCGCCCGAGGCGATGATCTCGCGCAGGCCGCCGCTTGAACCGACGACCGGCCAGCCGGTCGCTTGCGCGAGCAGGTTCGCCTGCGTGCCCTTGCCGCTGCCAGGCTTGCCGATAAAGAAGATGATTGGTTTTTGCATATGCCTCACTCTAGCACCCTAAAGAGCCCGATACAAAACCGCGGCGCCCCTCGCTCTGCGTAGCCTTGGCGAAGTAGAGGGAAGCGCCTCGGGTGTTTCTTTGGGAGAGTTAAACTCTCCCACCTACCGTGCGACCGCCGCCCTCGTCACCGGCCCGAAGAACCCGCCCGCAGGGTAGATATGATGCGCGAGCTGGTAGCGGACTAGGGCGCGGTAGGTGGAGAGGCCGAAGGTGGCGGTCTCGTTGTTGAGAGAGCCGGGACCTGTGGCTGATACAGGGAAGCCGTGGGTGTTGAGGTACCGCTGGAGGGCGGTGACGTCTGGGCCGGTCTGGTGGAGCTCCAGGTTGCGGGTGAAGGTGAAGGTGAAGGAAGAAGCTGCGGGGGTGGTTGGTTGCTGTGGGGTTGTAGTGCCATGGAGGATGGCGGAGACGTTTGCCAGGACAGCTGGGTCGACGTTGAAGGACGTGAGGACGTTAAGGATGGAGGTGACCTGAGACGAGGTGAGGCCGGTCGATCGGGTGGCTTGTGTGGCGGTCTGGCCTGGGAGGGGGTTGGGGGTGCTCGGGAGGCCGAGGGCAGGGATGGAGATGGAGCCGTGCGGGGTTGGGGTGGTTGTGGTTTGTGTATGTGTGGAGGTGTCTACCGTTACCGATGCGCTGAGGCTGGTGGAGATGTTGCCGGCGGCGTCCTTAGCCCAGGCGTAGAGGGTTTTGGAGCCATCGCTTGCGAAGGTGTATGAGGTTGGGGCGGTGGCGGACCAGCCGCT
>JAKAMJ010000067.1 GCA_021812955.1 bacterium
GCCGCCCGTTCCCATCCCAGCAGCGGAGCTGACGGGGCATTGGGCGGGCGGCTACCGGGGTGCTTTGCTGGACAAGGCGCGCGCTAGGAGTGCTTGCGGTGTCGTGCGATCGCGGCCTTCAGGAACTCAGTGAACAAAGGATGCGGAGAGAGCGGGCGCGCCTCTAGCTCCGGGTGGAATTGCGTGCCGAGCATGAAAGGATGCGCCGCGCGCGGAAGCTCGGCGATCTCCATCAGCACCGAGTCGGGCGAAGTGCCGGAGAACACCAGCCCCGCGTCCTCGAGCCGCTTCACGTACGCAGGATTGATCTCATAGCGGTGGCGGTGGCGCTCCTCGACAAGCTCTTTCTTGTACGCGGCGCGCGCGAGCGTGCCTTTCTTGAGGTACGCCGGGTATACGCCGAGGCGCATCGTCCCGCCGTATTTGTTGTCGGCAAGGTGCTTCTTCTGCTCGAGCATGACGGCGACGACCGGATCGGGAGTGTTCTTTTTTATCTCGGTCGTGTGCGCATTCTTGAGCTTCAGCACGTTGCGCGCGTATTCGATAACCATGAGCTGCATGCCGTAGCAGAGGCCGAAGTAAGGGATTTTCTTTTCGCGCGCGTACTGGATCGCCCGCAGCTTCCCTTCGATGCCGGTCTCGCCGAATCCGCCCGGCACGATGATGCCGTCATACTTGGAAAGCGCGGCGACGGCAGAGCCACCGCCGCGCTCGATGTCTTTTGAGTTTATCCACGTGATCTTCGGCCGGCGGCCGAGCTTCGCCGCGGAGAATTTTATCGCTTCGATGACCGAAAGATACGCGTCGGAAAGGACGAAATCGCCCGTATCGAAATATTTGCCGACGATGGCGATGCGTACTTCCGGCGCTTTCGCGTTCGCCGCCGCAAGCGCGAACTTCCTCCATGCGGCAAGGGACGCCCGCCGCTTCTGGGGCAGCTTCAGCGCGTCGAGGAGCGCGTCGCTCAGCTTGTCTTTCTCGAAATTGAGCGGCGCTTCGTAGATGCTTTTGATATCCGGCGCGGCGATGACGCGGTCTTTGCGCACGTTGCACCACACCGCGAGCTTCTCCTTGCGTTTTTCGTCGATGGGCTCTTTGGAACGCGCGATTATGAAGTCCGGCTGCACGCCGTAGGAATTCAGGTCGCGGACCGCCGTCTGGGTCGGTTTCGTTTTCATCTCGCCGAGGGTGCCGGGGGTCGGCAGGTACGACACCATCACGAAAAGCACGTCCTCCGGCCGCGTCATCTTCAGGACGCGCGCCGCTTCGATGAAGAGCGCGTTCTGGAAGTCGCCTATCGTCCCGCCTATCTCAATGACCGAGACGCGGCTGCCGTTGTGCGCGGCCGCTTTCTCGATCCGCCCTAAAATTTCGTCGCGTACATGCGGTATGGCCTCCACGCATTTGCCGCCGTACTCGAGCGCGCGCTCGCGGGCGATGACCGACTGGTACACCATGCCGCTCGTCATGTAGTCCGCATCGGTGAGATCGCGTCCGAGGAATCGCTCGTAGTTGCCCATGTCCTGATCGGTCTCAAGGCCGCTACGGAGCACGAACACTTCGCCGTGTTCGGTCGGATTCATCGTACCGGCATCGACGTTCAGATACGGGTCCACTTTTACGAGATTCACCGGATAGCCTTTTTGTTCGAGCAGAAGGCCTATGGAGCTCGTAACGACGCCCTTGCCGACGCCGCTCATCACCCCGCCGAGGACGAATATGTATTTGTGGCCTTCTTTTGCCATACACGACTAGACCTTCAGATATCTACGGATAGCGAGCACGGAGGCGATGGAGCCGAGCGCGATGCCCGAAAGCATGAGTATGAGGAAAAAGAGAATGAAGTGGCTGAAGTAGTAGCTGGCGAGATCGAACCCGCCGAACCAGCCTGCGGTTTTCATTCCCGCGTACCACGTCGCCGGCCACAGGAGGATGAGGACGAGCGCGGCCGCGAGCGCGCCGGTAATAACGCCCGCAACGATAAACGGCCCCTGGATATAGGCGTTGCTCGCGCCCACGAGCCGCATGACCGCTATTTCATCTTTCGTCGTGTATATGGCGAGACGAATGGTCGCGAAAGCGATGAGAATCGAAGCGAGAGCGAAGAGGATGATGATGGCGAAACCGATTTCGCGCGTTGCCTGTATCGCGAGCGAAAGGCGGTTAATGACTTCCTTGTTCTGCGCGTAATTTATGCGGTCGATGATGGATGTGCCGCTTGAGGAGAGCGCGGGCGACGCCTCAAGAAAGTTCACGATGCTTTGGTATTCCGAAGGGTCTGTCGCGCGCACTTCAAGCGACGCGTCAAGCGGATTGCCGCCGAGCTGGTCAAGCGCCTGGAGCGTGAGCTGGTCGTTTGCATGCCGGGCGCGGAAGGCCGTAAGCGCATCGGCGGCCGAAGTGTAGGTAACGCTCGTCACTTGCGGCAGCTTTTCGAGCTGATCTTTTACGGCGAGGATGTCCTGCTCGCTCGCGGTCGTAACGAAGTACACCGAGACGTCCACTTTGTTCTCAATCGTATTGAGCGTGTAGGAGAGGAGCGCGGAAAGAAATACGAGGGAGCTGATGATCGTAAGCGTCACGGTCATGATAAGCAGCGTCGCCGCCGAAACCGCGCCGCCGCGGATGAAGCTCTTGCCGCCGCTCACGAACATCCGTTTGATAATCATCAGGTTCATATCGGGTTCATTGTATCAGGCGCGGAGCCGCTCTCCTTAGTTGTTTTCATAGGACATACCTGCCTTCCGCATCGTCGCGCACCAGTTTTCCGCGGTCGATGGTCACGACGCGCTTGCCGATGGCGTCCACCACGCCCTTGTTATGAGTCGTTATGATGATGGTCGTGCCGAGC
>JAKAMJ010000068.1 GCA_021812955.1 bacterium
TTGACCGTCTCGGGGATGATGATGCCGGACGCGAGCTTCTTCTCGCCCTCCTTCCCTGCCGGCTTCACGACGATGCGGTCGCCAAGCGGCGTAAGCGAAATGCCTTTTGTTGCCATATCGTTCTATATATAAATGAATAAACGCCCTCGCACATGTATTGAGAGTATATTGAACCGCCCCTCAGAGCGCAAGCATCGGGCTTGACAGACTTGAATCGTCCTGCTACTCTGCACCCAGGCAACAGTTCCGCGGCATCCGCCGCAAAATCAAACAAGGAGGAATCATCATGACCGCTACAATCATTTGTTTCGCCCTCGGGGGCACCGGCATCGGATTGTCTCTGTTCTCCCTAACATCTGGGAGAGACAAAAGATGGGACACGTCCCTGCTGGGCCTTGCAATTCTCTGCGCCGTTTGCGGGATGTTCTTCTTCGGCGTGGCGACGTTCCTTGCCGCGCCGAAGGAGCTCGGATGGCACACTCAAATCGGGGCGGACGGCTCTACGCTGTCCTACCCCGCACCCAACCATTAACTGCGGCGCTCCGGCTCCGCTCACCCGAAAGGCCGCTTCCGAGCGGCCTTTTCTTATGCGCAACGGGCGTCTTGCACCCCACGGCGGGTGTGCTATCTTTACCCGTACAGATGGAAGCACTCGTATCGGCATTACCGTACGCGGAGATACTGCTCTCGATACTCCTCATCGTCGGCATCGCGCTCCAGCAACGCGGCGCTACACTCGGAGGGGCCTTCGGAGGCGATAATTTCGCATCAATGTTCTACAAGCGCCGAGGCGCCGAAAAATTCCTGTTCAATGCGACGATAGCTGTCGCGATACTCCTCGTGCTTGCAGCGATAGCGAACTTCCTTCTGGCAGGATCATGACCGCCGAGGCCCGTTCTCCGTGGAGGGAACAGCTTGCGCGCGCGCGCCGGATTGCGGCTTTCGACCGCTTCCGGGCGTATGTGCGCCAGCTCTCCATCGGAGACCGTGTACTGTTCTATTCCCTCGTCGGCATCGCCTGCATCGTTTCCATCGTAAGCGCGTTCGCGCTCGAGCAGTCGCTCCTCGAGCGCGTGCCCGCATACGGCGGCACGCTCGTCGAAGGCGCGCTCGGCAATCCTCAGTTCATCAATCCGCTCCTTGCCATCAGCGACGCGGACCGCGACCTCTCGGCACTCGCCTACTCCGGCCTCATGCGCGTCTCTGGCGACGGCGCGATCGTGCCGGCGCTCGCCGAGAGCTATTCCGTGAGCGGCGACGGGAAGTCTTACACGTTCGTATTGCGCAAGGACGCGCGATTCTCGGACGGGACGCCGGTCACGGCGGACGACGTCGTCTTCACGGTTAAAAAAGCTCAGGATCCCGCGCTGAAGAGCCCGGAATACGCGGACTGGTCCGGAGTGAACGTAGTAGCACTAGACGCGCGGACCGTGCGCTTCACGCTCGCGAGAGCATATGCGCCGTTCCTCGAGCTCACGACGCTCGGTGTACTCCCGTCGAGGCTGTGGCAGGGAGTGTCCGACGCCGAGTTCCCGTTCTCGACGCTGGAGACGAGTCCCGTTGGCACTGGCCCGTTCCGCGTGTCTGGCATATCGCGCGACGCGTCCGGACTCATAGAGAGCGTGACGCTCGCGGCAAATCCGTACTATGTGTCCGGCAGGCCGTACCTCGACGGCATCCGATTCGATTTCTACGCGAACACGGACGACCTCTCGCAGGCGCTCTCCGGCGGCTCCGTAGGCAGCGCGTACGGCGTCCGCTCGGGGAACGCGCTCACCGCTCCGTACGCTCGCGTGTTCGGCGTATTCTTCAACCCGAGTCAGACTCCTGCCTACGCCCGCGCCGAAGTCCGCAAGACGCTTTCGCTCGCCATCGACCGGCAGAGCATCGTCTCTACCGTGCTCGGCGGGAACGCGACCCCGATCATGGGCCCTGTGCCGCCGGGCGGCGGCATAACGCAGGCGACCGTTCCGGAAGCCAGCAGCCCGTCTGATTCTGCAAAGATGCTAGAGGCGGGCGGATGGGCCTATGACCCCGCCGCGCGCGCCTGGAACAACGCGAAAGCGAAACTGACGCTCGGCAGCATCACCATCCGCACGTCAAACGTACCAGAACTGAAAAACGTGGCGAGCGCCGTGAAGCAGGACTGGGAGCGGCTCGGCATCGCGGTAGACATCGAGCTGTATGAGCCGGGCGACCTCTCGCAGAACGTCATCCGCCTGCGCAAGTACGACACGCTCCTTTACGGCATGGTCATCGGCCGCGACCAGGACCTCTACGCGTTCTGGGACTCGCAAGAGCAGAACGACCCCGGCCTCAACATCGCGCTCTATGCCAACAAGACGGTGGACGCGCTGCTCGAAGAAGCGCGGAGCACGGCTGATGACAAGACGCGGCGTGCCGACATGCAGAAGATCGAAGACACGGTTGCCGGAGACTACCCCGCAGCGTTCATCTACTCCCCGGGCTTCGTCTATTCCATCCCTCAGTCGCTGCGCGGCGTGAGGCTCCCTCAGATCATCACGCCGGCGGATCGGTTCGCGAACGTGGCAGATTGGTACCTCTACACCGATTCGGTCTGGCCGTTCTTCGCGACCGGCGGCCGCGCGGGCTAGTGTTAGTTTTCCGTACGGGTTTCGGTTCCCTTTATTACCTTTACCAGCCCGATTAATCACCAGACATCATGCAACCATCACCATCACCAGCTCCCGCGCCGGCGCCGTCGCAACCTGCCGAATCCGGCAACGCGCCACGACGGCCGCGGAGCGATCAGCGCGGCGCACGCCCGTTCGGGCGCGGCGACGCTCGCCAGCCGTCCGGAAAGCGCGGGAGCGCGCGGCCCGGCTCGGC
>JAKAMJ010000012.1 GCA_021812955.1 bacterium
TGGGGCGATATGCATTCGTTATGATTTATCTATTTCACGGGAGCGATGTCGAGAAGGTGCGCGCGAAGGCGTTCGCCTGGGTCGCGGCGGCGCGTGCGAAAGAGCCGAACTTGGCATATGCGCGCCTCTCGCGAGAGGAGCTCTCAGACGCCTCGCTGGAAGACGCGGCGGCATCTGGCGGACTCTTCGTGAAGCGATTGCTCGTGCTTATCGACGATCCCTATCCGCAAAGTCGCGGCGACGAAGGTGCGGACACCGAGTGTCCAGTCCGCGGGGGACACTTGGTGTCGGCACCGGCGGTGCTCGACGAGTATCTCGAAGAACTTGCCGCCTCAGACAATGCGATCATTATCCTCGCCCCCAAGCTCGCGGCGGCGAAGGCGAAGAAGCTCGTGAGTCTTGCGAAGGCGGAATATAAATACGACAAATCCGCGGCCGCCTCCGGCGGCCGCGGATTCAACTCCGCCCTCGTAAACGCGCTCGCTAATCGCTCGCGCGCCGAGCTTTGGCTAGAAGTCGAGCGCGCGCTTCGCGCGGGCGACGCGCCCGAGATGATTCACGGCCTCCTGCATTGGAAAGCGCGCGACCTTGTGGAGAAGGGGAGCATCAAGTGGCCGCCCTACGAAGCGCGCGCCCTTTCTCTCTCGCTCATAACTCTCCTTCAGTCCTCACGCTCCGGCGGCCTACCACTCTCCATAGCCCTTGAGAGATTCGCACTGTCGATGTGAAAATGCGTTACTAGGCCGTGCGGTTTTTCAGGAACTCGATAATCTCTCGGCATGCCCTAGAGTGGCGTTCTTCATCCAGGCGTATGCGCTTGAGGGTGTCCTTCAGCTCGGGATTTATCAGCTCCTGCTCCATGATTCCGTAGTCACGGGCAGCTTGCAGCTCGAGCGCGTCAAATATCTCGATCTGGCTGATCAGCTCGTTGACCAGAGAAATGCTCATAGGAGTATGTCGTTATTCGTCTCGACCCGGCTGAGCATCGTGGTAAAGAGATTCAAATGCCTTTTTGAATCGGCTAGCAGCATCTGGACCCGCGTATCGACGAATTCTTTTTCCGCGTCGGTGAGATGGTAGTTGCTCGACACGTGTTTCTCCAGGAAATCATCGAAGCTGAGTATGAACTTGTCCTCGAGCTCTCGAGCGTCTCGCAGCTGTTTTATAAAGATGTTTCTGTCCATGCCGTACATGGTACCACGAGCGTGGCCGCTCGCCATCTGGTCCTAAGGTGCGCCTAGATGGACTCGAACCATCGACCGTCTCCTTAAAAGGGAGCTGCTCTACCGACTGAGCTATAGGCGCGATATCCTCAATCTACTATCTTTTGGGTTTTTTTCTAGTAGCTGAACGCATCGACGGTCTTGCCGCTCTTGTCGAGAAGTTTCACCACCTCGTTTCTGGTACGCCACATCGAGTCAGTGCGGCCGAGGTAGATGCGCCAGGCGTTGCCGGCGAAGTCGGCGTCATTCTGGTGCGCGGTGAGGCAGCCGTTGTAGTTGAGATAGGTCGCGACGAACCCCTGGCAGGCACTCGTGGATCCGGCCGGCGCTGAGAGCGCGACCTGGCAGCGCGAGAGCGCGTTCACGAAATCTATGCATCCAGAATCGCGCACGTAGGTCGCGCCGTAGAAAGCGGCCAGCTCGGAGCTCGGGGACGGGCAATCGTCTGGCAATGGCGGGGAAAACTTCTGGAATGAACCGAAATAACCGATGCATTTGTTTTCGCGGAACGACGCTCCGATCGGCGACTGCCCGGATATGATGATCGCCTGCATCCCGGGCGTAAGCACGATGTCTTGCGCTGCGTTCACGACGCCGGAGGTCGGCGTCTCGGTTCCTTTCGGTATGACGGCCGCATTGCCGGTCGCCTCGCTCTCGAGTGTCCACCCGGAGATGTCTACCGGCACATCCGCGCCCGAGACGACCGAAAGCTGCAGGGATTCGGCTCTCGGGTCTGTCGATCCTGCGCCGGAGACTCCGTGGCTGAGCGAAACTATTCCGCGATAGGGAGACGGTTCGCCATAGTCGACGCCGCTCAGAGACGGGAGCGGCTCGTTCGAGCTGGCGCTGTATCCGCCGCCGCCGGTCGAAGAACCTGGGAGAGAGACGTCAGAGCCGCCGATGCCGAGCGCGCGAGGGAATGAAAGGTATGTGCCGCCGCCGAGCTGCTGCGGCGCTTGGAGCGCGGGTCCGGTGAACGAGATGGGGTGGGTCGGGCCGCCGGTCGCTATCCACAGCAGGAATATGAAGACGAACACGCCAACGAAGAACCAAGCGTCATGTTCCATATCGGAATAGTATCAAACTTTGGAGACAAGGCGCTCGAGTTCTTCGCGGACGACCTGCGCATCGCTCCAGGGAGTCTTTTTGCCGCCGGCCTCCATGATGTAGGGGTCGGTGCCTTTGCCGCTTATGAGTACGGCGTCGCCCGGGCGCGCCGCGCGAAGCGCGGCGCGTATCGCCTCCCGGCGGTCCATGATCACCTGCGGCTCGCGTTTCATGCCTGCCGCTATCGCGCTGACGATCGCCCCGGGGTCTTCGTCGTAGGGGTCTTCATTCGTGAGAATGACAGTGCCGCAGGTTTCATCCGCGATCCGCCCCATTTCCGGTCGTTTCCAAGCGTCGCGCCCGCCGCCGGTGCTACCGAGCACGCAGATCTTCCGCTTGCCAGGGAACGCGCCATAGAGCGCCGATAGAGAGTCGGGCGTGTGCGCGTAGTCGACGACCGCGATGAAATCCTGCCCGGCTTCGATTCGCTCGACGCGCCCGCGGACGGTCGGGAGTGCGGAGAGAGCGCGCGCCGCTGCGGCGCGCGCGATGCCGAACGCCTCGCAGGTCTTGATCGCCGCAAGCGCGTTCATGGCGTTGAAGGCGCCTGCGATCGGCAATGAGAAATGCGTGCCGGCGAAGTCGAATTCGACGTGCCGGTCGTCGCTCGATAGGTTTTCGAACTCGTGCGCGCTGAAACCGATCGCGCTCGTCACGCCGCGCGTTTTGAGGAATGCGGCGCTTTCTGGCACGTCCTCGTTTGCCACCAACACGCGCTCGTCCTTCGGCGAGCGCGCCAGCGTCTCTACGAGCGCTCGCTTTGCGGCGACATATCCCTCAAACCCGCCGTGCCGTTCCAGGTGCTCTTTCTGGATGTTCGTGACGACAACCGCGTCGAGGCTGAGGAACAGGTGCCGGTATTGCAGGACGCTCTCGCTCGTGAGTTCGATGACGACATGCGTGCAGCCCGCATCGAGCGCCTTGCGCATGAATGCTTGCGCGAACCCGCGCCCCTGGAGCGTCATCTTGTATCTGTTCGGCTCGGAATCGTCTTCGATCGCGAAGCGGATGGTGGAGAGCAGGGCGGTCTTCTTCCCGCCCGCGCGTAGGATCGCGAAGATCATCTCGGCCACGGTCGACTTGCCTTTGGTGCCGGTAACGCCGATGACGGTCAGCCGCCTCGCGGGGAATCCGTACGACACGGCCATGAGGAGCGCGAGCGCGGCGTGGTACGGCTTGCGAAAGGCGCCCACGACCGGCTCGGGGACTATCTTTTTCAAAAAGCGCACGAGCGATTCGATGGTTTCGTACATAGATCAATTGCCGGAGGCGAGGGCGGCTTTGAGCCGGGCTTCTTTGCCGACTACGCCTGCGGGCACGGCGCGGAGCGCCTTGCGGGCGTCGCGCTCGGCGTAGCCGAGCGCGACGAGCGTGTCGAAGACTTCGCTGTCGGCGTCGTCGTGGGCAACGTTTTCAACTTTGCCTGCCAGTTCGACGAGCATCTTCTCGGCGCTCTTCCGGCCGATGCCTGCGACCCGAGCGAGGTAGTCGAGGTCGCGCTTGCCGATCGCTCCCGCGAGCGCGGCGGGGGAGGAGCGGCGGAGTATCGCTAGCGCGGTCTTGGGGCCGATGCCGGACACCGAGAGTATGAGCTCGAAGAAGTCACGGTCGGCCGCATCGGCGAAGCCGTATAGCTCTAGGCCGTCCTGCTTCAAGGCGAGGTGGGTGGCGAGCCGCGCTTCACGGCCGACCGAGAGCGCCTCCGGCGCGTTCATCCTCACCTCGATGCCGAAGCCCGCGACCTCGACCACCGCGCTCGTCGGCCCCACATTCACCACCTCACCCCGAATCTGCCGGATCATACGTGTTTCGTTATTGACTTATAAACCTGGCCTGCTATCATATCTGAGTCAGACCTCGGGAGCCGGCTCGTCCGGCTCCTTGATTTTTTCTATAATAACTCGAATGGTCGGCCATTGAGCGTATTCTACCACCAACGCGCTCTCTCTTGACAGAAATAAGAGGTCATGTTTACTTACAGTCAGTAAAAAGTTCTTTGAGATACGTGCATTCGCCACAGCAGAAAGCGGCTTAGACAGGCCATTTTCTGCTGTGGCGAACCGGATGGTCCGGAGTCGCTGTGCAGCGCAATCTGAAAATAGGAGAAGCGCCATGAGTGCGAAGACCTACAACAAGAAGACAGCGGCATTTATCGGTTTTTTAATCCAGAACATCCCTGCAGATTTCACAGAGGAGGACATGCAGGAATGGATGAACAACCCGGACGCCATGAAGCGGTTCCTTTCCGGTCTCAGGCCACAGGAATCCACGGTGGAAGCAGGTCCGCTCTTCACCGTCATCGCAACAACGAACGTTGATGCGGTCGCGGGCAAGAAGACCGCCGAATGCTTCACTGGCAGCCGGTGGGCATACCGCGACAGCGACTTCGACAACTGGCTCGCCAAGAGCCAGTCCGGAGCTCCGAAGTGTGCGGTGACTGCCCTCGGTTTCTCGAAGGGCTGGTCGTTCATCGAGGCGGTGCGCGCTTTGCCGAACGCGCCGCAAACCGATGATGTGGTTGAGCTCGGCAACTGGCTCATTGAGCGTGGGTGCACGCTCGAGCCACAGCAAGTCGAAGACCGAGTTGAGGCGACTGAGCGCAGCGAAAACACTGGCCTGCGGACCGATGGATTCGGGAACTTCTTCTTCGTCGAAACCGGCGATGTGAAGAACCCCGTCTCGGTTGGCCACGTTTACCGCGATGGTCGCGATTGGCACGCCAACGTCGACCGACTCGTCAACGACCGTCGCTGGAACTCTGACTGCCGGCTTCTCGTCTGCAACTTGGACACTTTGAAACTGTGACCCTTGGTCCCTGTATTCGGGTGTCCTCACATACCCCTCTCTCGCATCGCGCGGGAGAGGGGTATACTTTTGTCTGAACACGCTGACATCTCCGGCAAAGAGCTTGGGGTGGCGAGGTTCCGGGTAATTCCCGAAAAAGAAATCTAAAGTTGGTGCGCTGCATTGGCGGGCTAACGGCCCCAAATAAGATTCAACCCAGAGAGTATTCGAAGGGTGGTGGCATTCGCTTGCGCTATGGATGGTGCGGCGCACGATGCGTCTCGGTTGGCAACGTTAACCGCGATGGTCGCGATTGGAACGCCAACGTCAACCGACTCGACAACGACAATCGCTGGAACTCTGACAACCGGCTTCTCGTCTGAAACAAGCATTCTTTCTCCCGCCTCACCTGGCGGGAGTTTTCTTTTCGAGGTATGTCTTCCAGCCGACGAGCATCTTGCTTGCTTCGATGAGAAGCTTTGATATGCGCATATGTTGCGCGTTTGTGATTGTGCGAGCTTCCCAGCCGACCAGCAGGAGGAACTTCGCCACATCGAGTCGTGCGATCGAGCGGGTGAGCGCGGTTAACTTTTGTGCGGGCGGCAGATACGATGCTGAAAACGCAGATTCAAGCGCATCGAGAAAGGCAGTGTCAATGCGAGCGGCGATGGTTTGGCGGTGCATCTTCGCAACGTGCGGCAGAGCTGCTTGCCATGCGAGATACGCTTCTTTCAATTTTGAAACGACGGGCACGAGTTTCTCTTGTTGCAAAAAGGTCCGGGGGGGGGGGGTACCCTCGGAGGAGTGAGAATTGAATCCGTGCATGCTTTCGAGAATATCATTTCCGAAGAAAATCTGCTCGACGCGTGGAGGGAGTTGCGCGGAAAGCGAAACAAGAGAGATGTGCAAACATTCGAACAAAATCTCATCGAGAATATAGAGTCTTTGAGAGAAGATCTTTCAACCGGCACCTACCACCACGGCACATACGAACACTTCAAGATAAACGATCCCAAGCCCCGCGACATCCACAAGGCAAGTGTCCGCGACCGCCTCGTGCACCACGCCCTCTATCGCCAGCTGTACCCATTCTTCGACCGCACCTTCATCTCCGACTCCTATTCCTGCCGAATGGGGAAGGGAACGCACAAAGCGATGAATCGCTTCCGCACCTTTGCCCGCAAAGTATCGAAGAACGATACGCGCACCTGCTGGTTGCTCAAGTGCGATATCCGCAAGTTCTTTGCCTCTATCGACCACGCGACTCTTCTGTCCATAGTGCGCTCGCGCATTCCGGACGAGCGCACGGTCGCTCTTCTCGAGCGAGTCATCGTGAGCTTCCATACACCCGGCAAGGAGAATACGGGACTCCCGCTCGGCAATCTCACCAGCCAGCTCCTCGTGAACATATACATGAACGAGTTCGACCAGTTCGCCAAGCACACGCTCAAAGCCAAGTCCTATATCCGCTATGCCGATGACTTCGTATTCCTTTCAGAAGATCGCGATTGGCTCGTGTCGCTCCTGCCGCGCATACGAGAGTTCTTGCACGAGCGGCTCAAGCTAGCATTGCATCCGCGCAAGGTTTCTATCGAGACGCTTGCTTCCGGAGTCGATTTCCTGGGTTGGGTGCACTTTCCGGACCATCGTGTGCTGCGGACGAGTACGAAGCGGCGGATGCTGCGCAACCTGCAGGGAGAGCCGAGTGAAGAGAGAGTTGCGTCGTATCGGGGGATGCTGGGGTGGGGGAATGCGGGGAAGCTCAAATGCCATTTGCCATGGAAGGGGAGATAGCGTATATATAGGGTACATATGGCAATAACCACTTCAGCAAAGAAAGCGATCCGTTCGTCGGGCAAGAAGCGCGTGTTTAACCTGCGCCGCAAGAACGCGCTCCAGGACACCGCCAAGGCGCTCAGCAAGAAGCTCGCCGCCAAGGACACGAAGGCCGCCGAGGCGCTGCTCCCGGCCGCGTACAAGGCTATCGACAAGGCCGCGAAGCGCGGCGTCATCAAAGCCAACACCGCCGCACGCAAGAAGAGCCGCCTCGCGCTCGCCGTGGGCAAGGCGAAGGCGTAGGGCCGACAAGAGAAAAGACGCGCGCCGCTCCGCGGCGCGCGTCTTTTCTCTTGGGTGCCCTTGGCAGGAATCGAACCTGCATCTGCTCCTTCGGAGGGAGCTGTCCTATCCATTGAACGACAAGGGCGTGAGGTCTTTATAGCATTTTGGTCCACAAGTTGCTAAGCATATTGCTCCAAGTATTCGCAATCTGCTAAGCACTCGCGGACTCCCGCCTCGCGGCGCTCGAAGACTCGCGCATCGCTCCGGCTAGCACAAGTGCAGAAAAAGGCGGGGCAGCCCGCCTTTTTCGCCTTGTGCTCTCGCAAGGAATCGAACCTTGATTACATCCTCCGCAAGGATGCGTCCTATCCGTTGAACGACGAGAGCGAAGTGAGGAAATGCGACTGCACGTCTTCGTGCGGGCGAATTCTCCGAACGAGCTCTCGTATGCCTACATACGAGAGCTATGATTGCTTTATATCAGAAACCGAGCCAGGCCGCCACTAGGTCGGAGAATGAATGCGGGTGGGCGCGCTCTTCGACGTGGTGCAGGAATTGCGCATAGACTAGGTCGGCGTCTACGCCGGCGAGCGGCACGACAAGGTGCGGCGAGTGCCAGTTCTTCGTCTTTATGGAAAGCTCCGCAGGCAGCTCTCCGGCGATGTCCTCGTACACCGAGAAGGAAAGCATCTCGTCAAACGGGTGCAGGTCGCTGCCGATATGCAGGCCTGCATCCGTGAGGCGGAACTGATGGACGGGCGCTTCGGATGCGCCGTGCAGAGATATCGCCACTGCGGCGATGATGATGAGGACGGCAAATAGGTAATTGCCGAAAAGCGCTGCGGCGACCGCGCTTGCGCCTGCGACGATCCCGAGCGCCCAGTACCAGTCGGCGTTCTTCTGGTCTCGGTCGTATTCGCGCCCTTCCCACTCAGCGATGATGATCTGTGCCATTGACGGAAATTATACCACCCGCACGCTAGGCCGCATCGATGATTCGTTCGAGATAGGATATGAAACGCTCCAGCTCGCGCTCGGAAAGCGCGTCAAAAAACCCTTCGAGCCGTGCTGCGCCATGAGCGGCGGCGCTCGCAAGGAAACGCCGACCTTTCTTCGTAAGCGCAAGCCGCGCAGTGCGGCGATCCTGGGGGTCGGTCTTGCGAGCGACGAGCTTGTCTCTCAAGAGATTCCTCACGAGCGCCGTGGCGGACGGGGCGGTGACCGACAAGTACTCCGCGACGTCTTTTATGCGCGGCGCATCGTGGCCTCCTATGAATTTCAGTACCTCAAGGCGGAGCCAAGTAGAAGCATCTGCCCGTGCGCCGCTGGCCACGCGCGTCCGGATCAGGCTGCGGACGGCGAAGAAGCGCGAGACTGCCAGGACGATGTCGTCCTTCGAGTGCTGAGCTTGCTGCCGTGCGTGGCGCATAGGGAAGGGGGCTGCGCGGCCGTCATTCCATCGGAACCGTCTCGACATGACCGGTCGCAGCGACGCGCTCGAGCTCGTTCGGGACGCGGATGAGGAGCGCCGTGAATGAGCCGAGGAATATGACGATAGTCGCCACCCAATAGACGTGCGCGTAGCTCATGATCTCCGCTTTCAGCAGTATAAGCGCAGTGAACTGCTTCGCGGCTTGCGCGCCGGCCGCAGCGTTGATAACGCTCGATCGAGCGACGCGGAGCACGTTCGAGTTTATCGCATTGTCGAGTATCGTGCTGAAGATGGCCACGCCGAACGCGCCGGCGATATTGCGTGCGAGCGCGAGGATCGCCGACGCTTCGCCGATCTCCTCTCTGGAGACGGATGTGGCGATGATATTCGTCCGCTGGGCCATGCCGAAGCCGAGTCCTGCGGCCATGATGGCCATCGGCAGCATGATCGCCCAGGCGCTCGAACGGGCGTCTATGAACGTGAACAGGTAGAGCGCTGCGGTTGCTACTAGCGTTCCGGCGAAGATGACCCAGCGTGATTCCACCTTGCCCACGAGGCGCCCGCCGAGCGTAGCTGCGGCCATGAGGCACACTGCCATAGGTATGAAAAGGAGGCCGGTCTGTGTCGCGGAGAAGCCGAGGAAGGTCTCCGCGAATATTGGTATGAGGAATACGCTTCCCATCATGGCCATGAATACGATGAACGTATTCACGAGAGTGAAGACGAACGGCCGTATGGAGAAGAAGTTCAGGTCGATGACCGGCTCTGGCGTGTGCCGTTCGATGGTGATGAACGCAGCCATGAAGGCTACGGCCGCCGCGTAGCAAGCGATGCTCGCCCCCGAGAGCCAGCCCCAGCTCTGCCCGCGATCGAGTACGAACGTGACCGCGAAGAGCGCCACCGCGAGCGCACTCGAGCCGAGCCAGTCGAAACTCGCCGGCCGTTTCTCGCCGATGGACTCGTGTATGAAAGCGGCCGCCAGCGCGAATCCGACGATGCCGAGCGGGATGTTCATGAAGAAGATCGCACGCCAGGCGAAGTTGTCTATGATTGGACCGCCGATGAGCGGGCCGAAGACGGACGCGACCGCGAACGATGCAGACCATAGTCCGAGCGCCTGGGCGCGCTCCCGCATGTCGGTGAACGTGATGGCGATGATCGCCATGGCGGTGGGGTAGTCGGCAGACACGGCGAATCCCTGGATGACACGGAACACGATCATGGAAGGTAGGTTCCAGGCGAACGCACAGAGGCCGGAGGCGATGACGAATCCCGCGAAGCCGATGAGATAGATCTTCTTGCGGCCGGCCGTGTCTCCGAGCTTGCCCCAGATCGGGACGAAGACGGCGTTCGCAAGGATGTAGGCCGTCGCGATCCACGCGGCATCGGTGACCGTGATGCCGAAGTCGCTGATGATCTTCGGGAGGGCCAGGTTCACGACCGTCTGGTCGAGCCGCCCGAGGAAGGTGCCGAAGACGACGGTCCCGAGCACCCACCAGCGCAGACGGTCTTCCGGCGCGGTCGTCGGCATCACAGCGTGTGCACCCAGATGCGTGCGGACATGCCGTTCTTGAGCTCGGGGTGCGCCGAAGAGTCGAAACGGACGTAGACGTCGAACTGGTTCGTCGGGCGCTGGTCGGATATGTCGAACACGACATCGGCCTGCGCCGAAGTGGGGGACACCTCGTCTACGACGCCCTGGTAGGTCTGCGAGCCGAACGCGTCTACGGTAAACGTCGCCGCGTCGCCGACCCGTATCTGCGAGAGGCCTTTGTTCTCGTCTATCTTGCCGATTACGCGCAGCGCGGTCGGGTCTACCATCGTTACTACCGGCGTGCCGGCGGCGATCTGCGCTCCGAGTACATTATCGACTTTCACGATGAGGCCGGCGGTCTTCGTCTTCACGACCTGGGTCCCCACGAGCGCGACAGGCGCGTTTGCCGGGAGGGTGTCGCCTTCTTGCGCGTAGAGGGCGTTCAGGCGGCCGGGAGCAGTCGGGGCGAGGCTGATAAGCGGAGCGGATACGACGGCGGTGTCTATCGAGACCTGCCGCCCTGCGTAAAGGAAATATGCCCACGCGAGCGCGAGCGCAAGGATGGCGAGCCCGATCCCGCCCGACACGAAGAGCCGCTTGCGCAGCTCCCGGGAGAGGAGCGGTTCTTTTGCGTGCTCGGCTGAGGGTGCGTGCGTCATAAAAAGTCGTGCGAATCAGCGGGAAAGGGCGGGGCCGAACGTCAGCACGGAATCGCCGGCGGCAAGCCCGCTTGTCACCTCGGTCATGCCGGTCGCGTTCTCGATGCCGGTCGTCACGGGCGTCTTCTTGGCTGAGCCGTTGCGGCTCAGGTAGACGAATGAGCGGGTCCCGTCCGTGATGATAGCGCTCGTCGGGACGAGCAGCGCGGAAGGCTTGTCCTGGGTGATGATGCGCAGGTTCGCGGACAGGCCAGGCTTCACGCGCGGGTCATTCTGACCGAAGGTGACGGTCACGGTATAGGAAGAGGTTACGTTCGCGGCCGGCGGCACGGTCGTGACCGTGGCGGGGAACACCGCTCCCGGATACGCGTCGAACGACGCCTCGACGCGGTCGCCGACATTTATCTTTCCGACGTCCATCTCGGATACCTGCGCATCCGCCTGGTATTTCCCGTCCGAGACGAGAGAGACGAGCGGCACGCCCGGCGTTACCGTCTCGCCGAGGTTTGCGTCCTGTCTGGCGATGGTGCCCGATATCGGCGCTACCAGGTATGCCTGGCTGGCTACCGCCTGCGCCGAAGCGAGCGAGGCGCGCGCCGCGTCTACTGCGGCCTGCTGCGCGGCGATGTCGTCCTTCGTCGCTCCCGCTTGCGCGAGCGCGAGCGCTCCCGCCGCGGCGCGGTTTGCGGTATCGGCAGCGGTGAGCGCCGCGAGCGCGGCAGAGGTTTCCGTGCGTGCCGCGTCCACGCCCGAGCGGTATCCGGCGAGCGTCGTGTCCGTCGTCGCGCCGTCCGGGATCGCCTTGAAGAGTGCGCTGGATAGGTCATCCAGGAACGTGGAAGATTTGTTGAGCGCGTCTTGCGCCTGGCGCGCGCGCTGCCCGATGTCGCTGTCGGATGAGGCCAGGTCGCGCATCGCTGCGAGCGCCGGCTCGAGAGCGACGCGCTCAGACTCGACGCGGCTGGCAAGCGTCGCGTCCGGAATGAGCGGGATGAGCTTGGCGGTCGCTATCCGCGGGTTGGTGAAGCTCTGGTCGGCTTTCGCGCGTATCGCATCGTCGGTTGCGACGTACGCGCTCTGTATCGCATTGCCGAGCGAGGATTGCGCCTGCTCGGCGGCCGTCTCGTCTATGGCTAGCTGCTCCGGTCTCGTGCCTGAGAGAAGGGAAGCGAGCCGCGCCTGCTGCGTCTCGAGGTTCGCTTGCGCGAGCGCGACCGCGGCGGACTGCGTCGCGTTTGAGAGGGAGATGAGCGTCTGCCCTGCGGCGACGTGGTCGCCGACGGCAACGCGTATGGTGGCGACCTGTCCCGTCGTCTGGAACGAGAGGTCTGCATTCTGGGCAGCTTTGACGGTGCCGGAGACGTCTACTTCTTCACGAATCGGGCCCGATGCGACAGTCGCATATGCTCCGCTCGACGGAGTAGCGCTCGTGAGCGCCCAAACCAAGCCGACGCTCGCGCCGCCGATGATAACCGCGCCACCGATCGCGACGGTAGGTCGCGAGATGAAAGAAAGCGCGCGGATGAGTCGTTCTCGCGAAGCCATACGAAATTACTTAGATACTCTAATTTATAGCATGTGCAAGAACCGCGAGCAATATGCCGCACATATGCCGCACGCTTGAGTCGCACGGACGGCGAAAGCCCGGCGGTCATCATCTTGCATCCAGAATCTGCGGTGTGTATTGGACGAAGTT
>JAKAMJ010000013.1 GCA_021812955.1 bacterium
TCGCCGGGTCGACGAGCTGGTATTCGTACGCTTGCGAAAGGTCGTGCGCGGCGATGGCCGGCCGGACCGCGACCGGTACAAGGAACCCAAGCAGCACGAGCGCGAACGCGCCTGCCGCAAGAGACGCGTTCCGCGGGAACGGGAGCGAGACGCGTTCCGCCGTCCCGCCCGACGCCGCGAGGAACGCGGCAAGGATGGCGAGCAGCGCCCAGAACGAGGAGACCGTGTCGAACGAGAACATGCTTTGCACGGCGTAGGACAACGCGAGGAGGGCGATGATCACCGCTATGCGAGGAGAGCCGCGGCGCGCTTCGCGCGCCGCGGCCACGAAGAACGACCCGATGAGCGCCAGATACAGGAGCAACCCGCCGATGCCGTACTGCGCGGCGTAATCGAGGAACGCGTTGTGCGAACGGTCGAACCACTGCTCGGAAATCCGCGTAGGGTCGTAGAACCCGTTGAACAGCGCGTCTATGTGCTCCGCGCCGACGCCGAGCCACGGGTGTGCGCTTATCTGAGCGGCCATGTTCTTCCATACGAAAAGCCGGTTCGCGATGTCTGCGTCGCTCATGCCAGCAGAAGCGATACGGCTCACGGGCGCGAACGGCACGCGCGCGAGATCCGCGCGGAACGCGAACGCGAGGCCGCCGAGCACGACGAGCGCCGCGAGCGTGATGCGCGCGAAGCGCGCGCCTCGGGAGACCTTTGCCGGCGATCGCGTTTCCCCGAGCGCGGCGAAGACCAGATACGCGACGCCGGCGACCGCGAGCGCAAGCATCGTGCCGCGCGTCGCCGAAAGGACGGCGGCGATCGCCTGCAAGACGGCGCCTGCGAACGCCACACGTCGCCAACCGTTCTTGAGCGTCTGCGCAGCCGCGAGCGTCGCGAAGAACGATATGTCGAGATACCCGGCAAAAAGCTCCGCGTTCCCGAGCAGGCTCCCGATACGCCCGCCGCCGATGAGCCATTCTCCGATGCCGTACGCCGCGACGGCGCTCCCGACGACAGCGACAGCGCGGAGCAGCCGGGCAAGGAACGCATGGTCCGCTTCAAGCAACACGAGGTAGAAGCTCGCCACCGCGCACGAGAGCATCAAGAGCCCGTCGCCGCGCTCGAAGGTGCTCCAGAAGCTGCGATAGAAATCGAGACCGTGCGCACTCGCTACATATGCGAGCGCAAGGAGAGCAGCAGGTACCCATGATTCCAAGCGCGACAGCCTGCTCCAGAAGAACCCCCTCCCGCTCGCCACGAGCATCGCGAACACGGCGATGGCGACGAAGCAGAGCGCGTAGAAAGCCAGCGTCTTCGGGACCAGGTACGGGTAGATGACGCCGCCCAACGCCACGACCGGCAGTATCGCCGGCGAGATGAGCAGCCACGGAAACGCACGGCCGAGTCGTTCCGTCATTGCTGCGCTTGCAGCTTCGCCTGCAAGCTCGCGATGGCCGCGTTGACCGGGGCGACGTCCTGCCCAGGCGAGAGCGTCTTGACCGTCTGCCACGCCTTGATCGCATCGGCATACCGGCCGACGCTCGTGAGCCAGCGCGCCTCTATAGCGAGCACCGGCGCCGTGTCGCCGAACTGCTTGGAAGCGTCGGAGAGCGCGGAAGTTATGCGCGCCGTATCGTCCGGAAACTGCGCCGTGAGATACGTGAGGCGTTCGAGGTGATATTCGAGCATCGCCGGCTCGACCGCAACCGCCTTAGCATACGCATCCGCAGCCGTGTAATACGCGCCGAGCAGGCTGAAGAAATGCCCGAGGTTCGCATACGCGAGGCCTTTGGCAGGATGGATGGCGATCGCGCGATCATAATTCCGGTACGCCTCCGCGCCATTGCCGAGGTTCGCATAATCGTTCGCGATGCCGTCGTATATATCGTAGTCGTCATACTTCCCCGAGCCGATGAGGCCGGAGAGCCGGCTCACGTCGGCGTTCGCCTGCGCGACGAGCGCCTTGTCGGCGGCGTATGGGCCGGCGAAGCCCCAAGAGACAATCCGGTCAGCCGGATTGATCGGAAACGGTCGCACCGAAGCTCCGACGCTCGTGCTAGTCGCGACCGAGGGAGATGACGGCGTTTCGCGTACGGTAGAAGTGGCCACGCCTGGAGCGCCGGGCGGAAGCGCCGCCTCTGGCGTATTCACATACTTCGAAAGCCATACCATCGCCAAGACGATGCCCGCCAGAATGATACCCGCCCAGAGCAATTGCCTTTTGTTGATATCCATATGCCGATAGGATACCACGACGTGAAGGCAACCAGGGAGTACGGCGCAGGCGCGTGACCGGCCCCACAAGGATTCCGAGAAGTGTCGGAATCAGGCCTTCACAGAGTCCGCCCGGCGTGACGCATAGTACTTCCAAGCGACTAGGCTGAGGCTGAGAACCGTGAATATCTGCGCGGCGAGGCGGGCGGAGTCGTCGCGGTCGGTGGAGAGGAACGAGGCGACGACCGGCTGCGACGCGACGAAGATGAACGCGAGCGGCAGCGCCCACGCCGCCAGCTTGAGCCACGAGATGAACGCGCGCCGCGGAACGATGGCAAGAACGACTACGAGCGGTAGAGAATAGAGGGCGAAGAAGTATAGCGGCGTAATTACATACGGGAACATCCTATCTAGTTCCGTTCGGAAGCACGCTTGACCCTCAGTCGTACACCATTGACCAAAACGCACAAGCCCGAGAGATAAGAGCGCCAGAACCAAGGGAACAAACTGAGCAATCTTTATTTTCATATTTAAAAAATATTTAGTAATTGATAATCAAACTCCCCTTCTCCGTTTCCAAATATGGCACGACCATCCCGGGCATGGTCTCGCGCGTTACGCTACCACTGCGAGCGTCCCGCTCGTCATCGTCGAGCCGGCCGCTTCTATCATCTCTGGCAATTGCGCGTCTCGTAATCGTGGTTTCATTTTTTTCCGGCTTGTAGCGTGAATCAAGAGACACTCCGTTCGCGACAAGCTCAGCCAAGAACGCTACGACGCCTTTCTTCCTGTTCTTCTCCCACTCGTAGTCAGCCGAAACGCCCGAGAGCGTCGTCGTCGCGCCGTTATACGCGAACGCCCGCAGAGCGATCGTTTCCTCCTGGTTGTGCGACGGGAACTGCTCGGTGTAGACGAGCGTCGCGGTGTTGCCAGCAGCGTCGCTGGCAGTCACGGTGGTGGTCGAGACGCCACGGCGCTTGTTCTCTTCTTCGTTCTCATTTCTATTTTCCTTTCCATTCTGCTTCTTGCTCTTCTCATGGGTAGGATAGACGGTCGAAACTGTGAGGGTCGGGGACCCGCTGTCGTCGGTGCCGATAAATGCGAGCGCTTGGGTAGAGGTGCTAAAGGTCACTCGTATTTCAGGCGGGGTCGTGTCAAATACGACGGTGCCGTCAAGCTTTGGCACGACGGTCGCATCGACCGTTCCGTCGCCATTCTTGTCTATCGTCATGGGCGAGAGCGCCGAGAGGTCAGGCCCGATACTCATGGCGACGGTCGTGCTCGCGGTAGTGGGCACGCCCGCTATCGTGCTCGATGCGGTAACGGCTTCACCTGTCATTTCCTGTGCATCAAGAGTGAAGGTGCCGCTCGCCTGCCCGTGCATCGTGAGCTGGTAGGCGCGGCCCTCGGGTACGGTGATATATTTCACCTCGCCGAATTCGCTGTAGCTGGAGCCGGGGATGTCTTGGGTCATGGCGCCGTTCGCCGCAAGGCCGGTCACATTGCCCGCCGCGTCAGTGAGCTGGAGGGTGAGCGGCGAGTGGAGGAAGAAGATGAGTTTCTTCTCTTCTTTTACCGTCGCCGGTTGCGCGGCAGACACATATGTAGGAAGCGTGCTCGTACTGTTTGTGATGAGATTCCGTACGAAATCTTGAAGTGGAGAGACTTCAAATAAATCGGCGTGGTTACGACTAGACGAGGTGTCCTTATTGTAAGTATGCAAATCCACCCAATACCTTTTCACATTCTCACTCGACGGCGTCAGGAGCGCGCTCGGAGTGGTGACGGTGCCATCGCCGTCTTCGATGATAATGGGGCGATACGAACGCACTGGCGCGAGCGCCGTGGCCGCATCAGTCTTGGGACCTGTATAGAAATCCACCCCTGCCACCGTGTCGACACCCCATCCGGCTATCTGGTCCACCTTTATGCCGGCCGGCGGTGCCCATGCGTCGAGTGCGTTGTGGACACTATTTGCATAGCCAACAAGCGACGGGCTTAATACCGCCGCTTCCATCAGGTTGCTCGCCGCCGGTTCCTGACGCTCTCCGTGCGCCGCCTCTAAGAAAGCGTCGAGCGTCGGCGCGTCGATTATCGAGTTGCCGTAGAGAGAGCGTTCGGTCGCGTATGCGTCGCCCGAGAAGTGCACCACCGGGTGCGTCGGCTCATTGATGATGCTCGCCAGATAATCTGCAGACGGCAGCAGGTGATACGCCATCGGCGACGTGCTCGCGAACGCGCGCGCCGCTGCGTCTGAGACTATCGGGAACCCATATTTATAAATACCCGCGCCGTAGCCCACGAGCATCGAGGCCACATCGCTCGGCGCGCCTGCCTGGGGCACGGCGACCATGATGACCCTGTCTACGAGCTTCGCCGCTTCCGCGTCGCCGAGCTTAGCGAGCAGCGCCTTGGCGACGAGGCCTCCGTTGCTGTGCGCGACGATTGTGACCTTCCCCGTCTTAGAGCTTGCCGCGAGCCGACGGAGCGTTTGCTCGATATAGGGCGTGCTTGTCGCGTCCTCGTAGTAGATCTTGCCGTCGCGTTCGGCGCCTTTCGCAAGCAAGTCATCGAGTGAGAGCCGCCAATCGTAGGCGACCGGTTCCCAATCCTTTATCGTGCCGTCTGACTTGAGACCGTTCATCTCGTCGATGAACGATCGATAGATATTGCCGCCGCCGACCGCATCGATGACGTCGTCCGTCTTCGTATATATGTCGGAGCAGACGCTCTTGCCGTTTGTATCGAGCGCAAGCTCTGCGACTCTCGCGTCTCCCGCACCGCGCAAAGCGTCGAAGGCGTTCCCTACCGATGACGACCCTACCGGGTCCCACAGCTTCTCCTCCGCCGGCTTCCCGCAGCCGGTTCCTTCATACAACCTGCTCCCTTCGATCCCGGGGAGGAACATGACGTTCGAGACGCAGCCCCCATTCGCGCATTGGTCTGCTGAGACAGTAAAGGTGACGAACCCTATCGCTTCTTTCAAGCTGCTCGGATTCCCGCTCCATGATTCGATGTTCGCTCGATCATCCTGCAATGAACCGCCAGACGAGCCGGAGCCGACGCGCACGACGCCAGAGTCGTAAAGCACGGCCGAGTAGGTGCCCGGCCCAGGAAACGTGACCGTCGACGAAGACTGCAAGACCGGCCCGTCTTTGTTCATCTGCTCGCCTGATACGAATGTAGCGCCGTAGAAGAGATCCCCTTCATAGAAATCGAGATAGAACTTGTCTGCATCGGTCAGGCTGCCTTCCTGGCTTCCGAGAGAATTGTCCGGAGACCAGTCCGCACTGCTTCCGGGCATCGCCCGCGCATGGATCACAACCGGTACGGCTACGCCCTGCGGCACCACGAGCGAGTCTCCGTCAATTACGTTTTTCCCGTCGACAGAAAGAGTGAGCATCAGGTTCGCCGCGGGTACAGGTTCAGGCGGAAATGGAGGGATGTATTTGGTCGCCGCGCCGGCGCCATGCGCTGCAAGCAGAAAAGCCGCCGCAACGATCAGCGAAGAACCGGCGGCACGGGACAAAGATACATGCGTGCGTACGCGCATTACAACAACCCTACCACCCGTCGCGCTCGCTCCCTTCTCGTTATCCCCACCTGGGAGAGT
The DNA here is from genome assembly GCA_021812955.1 of bacterium. Classification (GTDB taxonomy): domain Bacteria; phylum Patescibacteriota; class Minisyncoccia; order Phycocordibacterales; family Phycocordibacteraceae; genus C7867-001. Next base: position 5,819 of record JAKAMJ010000013.1, read on the forward strand.
CTAGCTCTCCCAGGTGGGGGCGGTTGTGAATAAAACTGGCACGGGAGAGTCTGACTCTCCCGAGTTCTCCTCAAGTTGGGAAAAGTGTCGGAATCAGACCTTTACGGAGTCCGCCCGGCGTGATGCATAGTACTTCCAAGCGACGAGGCTGAGGCTGAGAACCGTGAATATCTGCGCGGCGAGGCGGGCGGAGTCGTCGCGATTGGTCGAGAGGAACGACTGCGGGGCTACCGGCTGCGTAGCGATAAACAGAAGAAGGAGCGGCACGAGCCACACCGCGAGCTTGAACCAGGACTTGAAGAGGGTGCGCGAGATGAATATCAGGATGATGGCGAGCGGGAGGGAGTAGAGGGCGAAGTCATAAAGAGGGTTCGTAAAATACGGATAAATGTGGCTAACCCAGCCACCGTAGCAAGAACCATTCGAATACATGCACCAATAGCTGCCTTGCCCAAATGTTAAGATGGCTAACACAAGCAGTGTTGGAATAGATTGGATTATTTTTTCTTTCATACCCCGTGTGTTTAATAGATTATTAGTAGGCTCCCCTTCTCCGTTTCCATATATGGAACCACCAACCCAGGGAGCACTTGTCGTTTGGGTATCATATCGTTGTAGTGATTGAGACTATCCGATCTGCCCCGATTAGGTCGTGGGACAGGGTACGTCATGATGATCGTCTCGTTCTTTCGCCGCTCATAAGTCGCCATGACAGTGCTCGACGCCGTGTGCAGATTCGCCACGAAGGCTTCCAGCCCATTCTTGTGCTTGTTGAAAACCGCACTGTAGGAGACGCCTGCGCCTGCGAGCGTCGTTGTCGCGCCGTTGTACGCGATGGACCGTAAGATGATAGCATCTCGTGCGCTCTGGGACGCGGGTGTGGGTGTCTGCGCGTAGGTAAGCGCGGTCGTGTTTCCTGCCGCATCGCGCGCCGTCACGGTCGTGACAAGTGGGTCACGGTGTTCCTCATCCCGCTCCGCGATGTCGCGGCTTCCTTTCTCGTCTTCATCCACATTCCTGTCATTTCTTTTTGGGTTTCCCTCGAGGGTCGAGCGTATCGGACTTGTCGTGGACGTTATGACCGCATAACCACTGTTGTCAGTCGCGCTCCAGACGATTGCCCTCGTAGTGGTACTAAAGGTTACTTGCAATTCAGGCGGTACGTCGTCGAAGACGACCGTTTGGCCGAGTCGCGGCGTAATCGTCGTGTCTATCATGCCGTCGCCATTCTCGTCTATCGTCATGGGTGACTGGATCGAGACATCGGCGGATACCGCCATGGTGACGGTCGTGCTCGCGGTCGTGGGGACGCCCGCTATAGTGCTTGAGGCTGTAATAGCGTCTCCCGTCCTCTCCTGCATATCAAGCGAGAAGGTGCCGCTCGCGAGCCCGTGCATCGTAAGCTGATAGGTGTTCCCTTCGGGGACGGTGACGTACTTCACTTCGCCAAACTCGCCATAGCTCGAACCGGGGATGTTTTCGCTCACGGTGCCGTCGGCGCCAATGCCAGTCACGTCGCCCGACGCATCGGCGATCTGAAGCGTGAGTGGTGAGTGGAGGAAGTAGGTGAGTTTCTTGGTCGAATCGAGGGGCGCGGGTCGGATGTCTTGTATATATGACGGGAGTGTGCTCGTGCTGTTCTCAAGTAGATTCTTGATGAGGTCTTGGAGAGACGGGAGTTCGAGTATGTTTGGGTGTTTATATTCGATTTGAGTCCCTGGTATGTTGTTTACTTTTGCAAGATCCACCCAATACCTCTTCACATCTGCACCATTCATCTGAAGTGCGCTCGGGATCGTGACGGTGCCGTCGCCGTCCTCGGTGAAGACCGGCCGGTACGCACGTCGAGGCGTGGCCAGGAGCATGTCGAGCCACGACGCCGTGTAGAAGTCGATACCAGCGACCGTGTCGATGCCCCACCCTGCCACTTCGTCGACGCTCACGCCCGCGGGCGGCGTCCAATAATCGAGCGTGGCGTGTTGACTGTTCGCGTAGTCAACCAACGTCGTGTTGGCTATCTTCGCGCTCCACAGATCCGCATCTGCCGCCTGGGTGCGTCCGCCTTCCTTCGCGAGCAGGAAGTCATCGAGCGATGCTCGGTTCGCTATCGACGTCCCGTATGCGGCGATCTCTTTCGCATAAGCGCTTCCCTCGAAGCTGACAACCCGATGAGCCGTATCTGGCGCCGTGCTCTCAAGATAATCTTCAGAAGGCAAAAGGTGATACGTCATCGGCGCGTTCTGCGTAAATGTGCGCGCCGTTACGTTATCGACGATCGGAACGCCGAATCTCTGAATGCCAGAGTCATAGCCGACGAGGAGCGATCCGACGGCGGCGGGCGCCCCGCTTTGCGGCACGGCGACCAGGATCACCTTGTCGACCAGGTTCGCCGCATCTGCGCCAAGCTTGTTCAGGAGCGCCTTCGCCACCAGGCCGCCGTTGCTGTGCGCGATTATCGTGACCTTGCCTGTCTTCGAGCTCGCGGCGAGGCGGCGGAGCTCCTGCTCGATATAGGGCGTGCTCGTCGCCTCTCCGTAATAGATCTTACCGCCGCGCTCCGCGCCTTTGGTTAGGAGGTCAGGGAGCGAGAGGCGCCAGTCGTACGCCACTGGTTCCCATGCGGCTATCGTGCCGCTCGCGACGAGTCCGTTCATCTCATTTTCGAACGACTGGTACACACTATCGACGATATCTCCTGGCTTTGTATAAATATCGGAGCAGACACTGTTCCCAGACGCATCGAGTCCGAGCTCCTGAAGCTTACTGTCCCAGCCGAGGCTATCTGGTTCCCAGAGTTTCTCCACAGCGGTGCCGCCACATCCGGCACCTTCATAGAGCCGACTCCCTTCAATCCCCGGAAGGAAAAGGACGTTATCGTACTTGGGAATGGGCGGCGGCGCGAAGGGGTCACTCGTGAGCCAGGGGCGAAAGGAGACCGCGTCTGTTGGATCGGATCCGTCTCCTGTGCCGACGATGCCGTAGTGGATAGCATCTCCGGTCCCGCCCTGGTTTTGCGGAGTCGTCGGCCCAGATGCATCACCCCACCAGTTGCTTTCTGCGTCAATGAGCCCACTTTTGCTGTTGCGCAGACCGCTAACTGTGTTGTCATGGATGCTTGAGTTGGTCACCGAAAGAGATGCTCCAAACGAAATAATGCCGGACGTGTTATTAAAAATCTTAGTACGGGCTACGGAAACGGTTGGCGTCGAAAGCGCATTCACGGCCTCAATGCCCATACCATTGTTGGTTATCGTAGAGTCATCAATGGTCATTGCGCCGCTATCCGCGTAGACGCCATAAGTAAGATTTCCTGAGACTTTAATGTTTGATGCCGTGGTTGTGCCATTGTTCGTTTGTACCAGTCCGTCATCGGTGTCGTCCGTAATATTGACGTGGTCAAGAGAAAGTGTGGCGCCATCGTTATACACGCCGGCAAGCATCGTCAAACCGGACTCCCATTCTCCAGCGTAGCGGACAGTACTATACGAGAAAGACCCTTCGGCTCCCGGTCCAAAAAATATGCGCGCCCAGCTACCAGATGAGGGGAGCGTGCTTGTCCCGTCATTATTCGTATCTCCCCCGATATCATCACTGATCGCCGTGAAATACACCGGCGAGACTTCCGTCCCGTTTGCGTGCAGCACACCAGCCACAGAAAGTCCTGTCCCGGGTTCAAATTTCACGATCACACCCGGGTCAATGGTGAGTGTCGTGCCAGTAGCGACGACCGTATCCGCTTCTATGACGTGCGGGCTCTCAGCGATAGTCCAGTGGGTGTCAGAGGTGATATCGATGGTAGCGGGCGGAGGCGGGCCACCACCTATCGGCACTATCACGGCAGCGTGTGCAAAAGAAGTAAATGCCGAAAAGAATACCCCCAAGAAAGCGGATAGGCTGAAGAAAATGAAAGACACCAGGACGAGCGTGCGTGCGCGCATTGATTCCACAATACCACCAGCCTTTCTTGCTCGATCCGATTTATCCCCACTGCTGGAGATGGAAAACACAAAACCACCCCAGGAAGGGGTGGTTTTGTGTTTGCTAACCGGAGTCAGGATTCCCTTTCAGGACCTTACCCGGAGCGGGGCTTACTTAGAGTAAGTGACCGCGCTCGAGGTGAAGTTCTTGAGGAGGTAGCCGTTCGTCCAGTCCTGGGTGCTGACGCTGTGGCTCGTAGCCGAGCGATCAGACCAGACCATCTTGTTGCCGAGCTCCGAGCTCGCCGTGTTGAGCGTGCCGACGGATCCGTCAGACGCAAGGCTGATGGTGATGGAAGAACCAGTGGTGAAGCCGGTGACCGTGCCGTAGAGGTCGTAGGTCTTGGTCGCACCCGCGGCCACCTGCGCGTACTGCGCTGCGCCAGACGTGTTGTAGAGCAACGTCGTCGTAGCTACAGAAGCAGAGGTGGAAGCGTACTGGTTGTTACCCGTGCTGTCGAGGAGCGATACGCCGGTCGCGTCATCCGTGAGGTAGACGTTCGTGACGGTCGCCGAGCTCGTCGAGATGTTGAACGCGAGCTGCGTCCACTCGATCGCGCCTGCAGGGTCAGCAGTGATGCTGAACTTGTAGAGCGGCGTGCCCGTCGCCGGGACAGTGACGCCCGTCGGGACTGCAGCGATCGTCGGGATCGACTTGCGTACGTAGAACGTACCGCCAGCCGTCACGTTCGTGCCGCCGTTGAGCGACGTGGTCGCTGCGCCCGAGCTGTCAATCGCCTTGAAGGTACCCGCGGTCGCGCCCATGTCGAGCGAGACGCGGATGCCTGCACCGGACGTCGCGTTCGAAGCGATAGTCGGGATGCCGACAGAGACGTCGAGGTTAGACGAGTCGTTGGACGGGACGTACATCGTGAGACCCGTGAAGGTCGCCGTTGCATTGCCCGAACCGTTGTTCACGAGCGCCTTCGTCGCCGTCTGCGTCGCGCCGTTCACGTCCTTGTAGGAGACGGTAACGTTCGTAACGTCGTTCGATTGCGCGGCCGGGACGAGGATCGCCAGGTTCTGGACCGTGTAAGCGGAGTTGGACGCTGCGAAGTTGAACTCGCCGACGTTCACCGAGCTTGCTCCCGCGATGACGTTGTTGCTGACAGGATCGCCAGCACCCTTGGACACCGAGAGCGTGCCGGAACCGATGGTGATCGTCTGGAGCGTCGTCTCGGAAGAGACGGACGCCGACTGACCAGTCGTGTCGCCGGTGCCGGTGGTGCCGGTGTCTACGTACGTGACGATCGTGCCTACGTTCGCGCCCGAGAGGACGTTCGCGTAGATATCAACCGTCTTGGACGAGGAAACCGGGATGTCGATGTTGACCGGGAACGAGTTATTGTTCTGGCCTGCAGAGACTGCGCTGCCGGACGGCGTCGTGATGACGCTGCCGATAACGTTGCCGGTGTCATGGTCCTTGAGCGTAAGGTTCGTGATCGACGCAGCGTTTGCGGCCGTCATCGAGATCGCGATGGTGTTAACCGTCACGCCTTCCGTAGAACCGGTCGAGAGCGCGAACGAGCCGATCTTGGCGTTGTTGCTGCCCGCGAGGACGGTCTGGTTGCCGTAGGTCGTGGAAGACGACGGCGTCAGAGACGAGCTCGAGACCGTAATGCTGTTGCCCGCGACCACGCTCGACGGGATCGAGGTGGAGGTGAGCGACGACTGGCCCTGGCCGTTCGCCGAACCCGTGATGAGGCGCACGACTACCGTGCCGCCGTTAGTCAGGTTCGTACCGGCCGTGTCCTGCGCATCCGCGTAGACGTCAACCAGAGTGGTCTGGCCCGCCGGGAGGATGAGCGAGGAACCGAACGAGAAGTCCGTTGCCGAACCGCGCACCGTGGAAGCGTTGCCCTGGTTGATGTCATGAGTAGAACCAACCTGGACGCCGTTTACCATGATGCGGCCGTTGTTCAGGCCGCCGACGCCGTCGATCGCGCCGGTGCTCTTGGTAGAGCTGGCGACGACGTAGAGGTCGGAGACCTTCACGTTCTCACCCGAAGCGAGCATCGAGAAGGTCGCCCACTTCACGTTGGAAGCGCCGACCGCTACTGCCGAGTTCGGAGAGGAAGGATCGAGCGATACCGATACGCCAGCGCTGCTTGCGTACTGGATCGTGATCGTGCCCGTCGAGACTGCCGAGAACGTCGTGCCGTTCGCCTTCGGCGTAACAGGCTGACCGAGCTGGCTGTCTACGAACATCGCGTCCGAAGAGCGCTGCATGGACATTATGATAGTGCGGGATGCCGCGCTGTTCGTAATGTTCGCAAGCACCTTCACGACATGGCTCGAAGTCGAGAGCGTAACCGGAGACTTCGAGAGATCGAACGTCGCCGAGCGGTCG
>JAKAMJ010000069.1 GCA_021812955.1 bacterium
GGGATTCGACGATGTCGAGCGCTTGTTCGCCCGTGTCCGGCTGCGAGATCAGCAATTCGGGGAGCTTCACGCCGATGCGTCGCGCATATTCCGGATCAAGCGCGTGCTCGGCATCGACGAATGCGGCGATGCCGCCTGTTTTCTGCGCCTCGGCGATGATATGGAGCGCGAGCGTCGTCTTGCCGCTTGATTCCGGCCCGAATACTTCGATGATGCGCCCGCGCGGAACGCCGCCCACACCAAGCGCCGCATCAAGCCCGATGGAACCCGTTGCTATCACCGGAATTTTCTGAGGAGCGCCCGCGCCGAAGACGCTGATCGCCTCATCACCGAATTTCGTGCGAATTTCTTTGAGCGCCTGCTCGATCGACTTCTGTTTCTCGTCTTTGTCAGCGCTTGCCGTACTGACAGTCTTAAGTACTTTCTCTTTTGCCGGTTTTTTGAGGGCCATAGATGAAGGATGATTAATGGGGCACGAAAATAGTGCGTGTTTGGGTAACCGTCCTTCCGAAGCGATCGGTGGCTACAAAGGTAAGTATAGACCCTCCGCGCGGGAAGACACGTGTTGACGAAAAGCTGCCATTCTGGTCATGCGGCAATGGCGCGCCATCGAGCGTGAGCACCGCAGCGCGCACCGCTGTCCCTGAAATGGTTACGATGCCGTCTTTGAAAGAAGCGTCGTTTGCCGGCGCGGTGATAAAGAGCATAGGGCCTTCCATAAGCGGCAACGCTTCCATGAAGCCGTAGCCTAACAGGATGATGAAAACGGCAAGGATGAGATAGCGAGTCATCCTTTTCCGTTAAAAATCCCCGTCTTCGCCCTCGGGCATCGGTTCTACGCCGCCCGTCGCCGCGCGCGTGAGCACTTCTCTCGGCTTCGATCCGTCGGCAGAGCCGATGACCCCGCGCGCCTCGAGAACATCCATAAGCCGCGCAGCGCGCGAGTAGCCGATTTTCAATTTGCGTTGCAGATAGGACGTGGACGCGCGTCCGGCCTCCTCGACCGTCGCTTTCGCATTCGCATACAGCTCGTCATCAATTTCATCATCGCCGAAGTCGCCGTTTACCAACCCGATGACATCGTTTGGTTCGACGTTCACGCCGCCCGCGCTTCCGAAGTCGATGTTCGATAAGTCACCCGCGTTATGGCCCTTAATGTAACTGACGACTTTCTTTACCTCGCTTTCGGAGATGAAAGCGGTCTGGATGCGTACGGGTTTCTGCATATCGCTCGAAAGATAGAGCATGTCGCCCGCGCCAAGGAGCGTTTCTGCCCCCGATCCGTCGATAATGGTGCGCGAATCGATCTGCGATGCGACCTGGAGCGCGAGCCGTGTCGGGACGTTCGCTTTGATGAGGCCGGTGATGACGTTCACTGACGGGCGCTGGGTCGACAGTATGAGGTGGATGCCGACTGCGCGGCTCATCTGCGCGAGACGCACGATGGAGGCTTCAAGTTCGCGCGGGTAGCTGTGCATGATGTCCGCGAGTTCGTCGATGACGATAACGATGTAGGGAAGCGCTTCGGGCATGTCCGCCGCATGCTTCTTTTTCGCGGGTTCATACACCGTCGCATGATACGAATCGATATCGCGCACTTGCTCCGCTTCGAGGATATTGTAGCGACGCTCCATTTCTTTTGCCGCCCACTTGAGGGAAAGGATAGTCTTCTTAGAATCGGTGATGACGGGCGTGAGCAAGTGCGGAATGCCGTTGTAAGCGGTGAGCTCAACCCGTTTCGGGTCGATCATGATGAAGCGCAGCTGGTTCGGCCCGTTCCGATAGAGAAGCGACGTGATGAGGGCGTGGATGGCAACCGACTTTCCGGAGCCGGTTGCGCCCGCGACGAGCCCGTGCGGCATCTTCGCGATGTTGACGTAGTGCGGCGTACCGGCGATGTCGCGCCCGAGCGCCGCGAGAAGCGGTTTCGTACTCTCGGTCCACTCGGAAGAGGAGAGCAGGCCTCCGAGGCCGACCATCGCCTTGGTCGTGTTTGGCACCTCGATACCTACCAAAGACTTGCCGGGGATGGGCGCCTCGATACGCACAGGGTGTGCCGCAAGCGCGAGCTCGAGGTTGTTCGCAAGCGAGACTATTTTCGAGAGGCGCACGCCTTCGGCGGGCTTCACCGCATAGCGAGTGACGGTCGGACCTACTGAGACCTCGTCCATCTCAAGGTGGATACCAAAGTTCTGAAACGTCCGCTTGATGATGTTCGCATTCGCTTTTATGTCGCCGGTGCCGGGCTTCCCGCGATCGGCGCCAAGTATGGAGAGCGGGGGAGGGTTGTATTCGGCATCAAAGTTCGCAATACCGGAGCCCGTACTGCCCGTGCTGGAAGCGTGATTGAAAACAGTCACCACCGGCTCATGATGCGCGTCGGCCCCGCTTTCCTCGGCCGCTTCTTCCTCCGATTCCTCTGTAGGAACCGGCACGCCAACGACATCCTCAAATTCTTCCAGGGGCTCTTCTTCCTCAATACTGTTTTTCTTCGCACGACTTTCACGCAAGCGCGCATAAAGCGAGACGACATTTTCGCCAAGAAGAGCGCCGAGCGCTTCGATGTCAGTCACGATCGCGACACCGATGGCGATGGTCGCGCCGAGAAGCACCACCGCGCCCCAGAAGCCGAAGAATCCGGCGAGCATCTTTCCCTCCCATGTGCCGGCCATGCCGCCGAAGCTCGTACCGGGGAAGAGCCCGGCAAAAGCGAGCACGGAAGCGCCGATGAGAAGGAGGCCGGAAG
>JAKAMJ010000014.1 GCA_021812955.1 bacterium
CGGTTGATTCCCGGAATACCCGGGGCTTTGTACTACTTATTTCCAAAAAGAAGGATACCGCGGAATTCAAAATTGTAAAGGGCTGCAGGATGCGCGGCGCGCTTCGCGCGCCGCGGGCTTCACTGGGCATCCGCGCGCTACGCCAGCGGGTGCGCTACCGCGCTGTGGCGCTTCACTTCGGTTATCTTGTTTTTCTCGTCTACGAACACGACGACCGGGTCGAGCGTCGCCATCTCCTCCGGCTTCACGAGCACCTCAGCGAGTATGATGACGATGTCGCCGACCTGGAAATGGCGGGCTGGCGGCCCGTTGAGGCACACGTCGCCATTGCCGCGCTTGCCGGGGATCGCGTACGTCCGCCAGAAGGCGCCGTTCGAGAGGTTCGTGATATTCAGGTACTGAAACGGTACGATACCGGCCACCTCGAGCAGGTTCTCGTCTATCGTGATCGAGCCGATGTAGTTCGGCTCGGCCTGGGTCACCCGCGCCCGGTGTATCTTCGCCTTGCACGCTTGCAGCAACATACCGACGAGTATACCACCGCTCGCGCCGCAGCCCAAGCGGCCTGGCTCGGGACCGATTTCCTATCAACATGCCCGGCGGATGCACCGCACGGCTTCGAGCGCCCAGGTGATACTATGAGCGCATGGCGCGATTCCTTTGCGTATGAGCTTCGTACTTTTCGTCTACATACTTGCCGCGCTCTTTTCTTTTTTCATACTCGGTATCCTTCTCGGCGCGGTGTTCTACGAGCCGGTCCGCGAGAAGATAATCGCAACGTTCCGGCTCTTGCGCGTCGCCCCGAAGCTGCACCGTTCGTCGGCCAATCCAATCTTGGAACCAGGCCTCCACCCCTGGACAGCCGAGGCGGTCATAAACCCGGCCGCGCTTATCCTCGACGGCCGCACGCATCTCGTCTATCGTGCGATCGGCCACGACGGCGTCTCGCGCCTCGGCTACGCCTCCTCGCCCGACGGCGTCACCTTCGACGACCGCCTCCCCTACCCGGCATACGCAGCGACGAACCCTGGCGGCGTCTCCGAGCATCGCCGCCGATATTCGCCGGTCATGTACCCCTCCGGCGGTTCCTGGGGCGGCTGCGAGGACCCGCGCATGGTGGCGATAGACGGCAAGGTGTACGTCACCTTCAATATGTTCGACAACTGGAACCTGCGCATCGGAGCCATCTTTATGGACGAAGCGGACTTCCTAGCGAAACGCTTCTGGCGTTGGAAGGGGCCGTTCATCCTCTCCGGTGGCAAACAGAATAAGAATAACCTCCCTTGGTCGAGCAAGAACCGCGATAAGAATTGGATGCTCTTCCCAGAGAAGATCGGGGGGAGATTCGCCGTCCTGCACACCGTCATCGACGAAGACCCCGACCGCGTCGGCGTCGTATATGTCGACTCGCTTGAAGACCTGCCCGAGCAAGAATTCGACACGGTCGATCCGCAAAAATTCCACGACCAGAAGATCGCCTGGCATATCCGTGTGCGCAGCGCCGGCCCGCCGCCGATCAAGACCGACCGCGGATGGCTCGTCCTCTACCATGCGCACGACACGGAAGGCAGCCGCTACAAGCTCGGCGCGATGCTGCTCGACCTGCTCGACCCCGCGCGCGTACTCCACCGCGCGCAAGCGCCCGTCCTCGTCCCTGACGCTGACTACGAGAACGACGGCAAGCCGGGCGTCATCTACGCCTGCGGTGCGACCGAGAAGGACGGCATGCTCCACGTCTACTACGGCGGCGCAGACAAGGTCGTATGCGTCGCATCTGCGCCGCTCGGGATCTTCCTCGACGAGCTCATATCCGGCGCCTCGCCCGAGCTCGCCGAGAAGGAAGCGCAGGAGGCTTGATGCTATTCTATACGGTATGTTCGTCATCCGCCGAGAGCTGAGGAATCCGATACTGGCGCCGCAACGCGAGCGGCCGTGGGAGTCGGAAGCCACCTTCAACCCGTCTGCGGTACGCGTCGAGGACGGCGTGCGCATCTTCTACCGCGCGCTCGGTAATCCGAGCGCGCTGCAGACGCCGTCCGCCGAGCTCTCGACGATCGGCACGGCGTTTTCCGAAGACGGCGTCCACTTCCACTCGCGGCAGCAAGCCATCGCCCCGCAAGAGGAATGGGACCGGTTCGGCTGCGAAGACCCGCGCGTCACGCGGTTCGAGGGCAAGTGGTACTGCTGCTACACCGCGCTCGGCGGCTACCCCTTCGGCCCCGGCAACATCAAGGCCGCGATCGCCGTCGGCGACTCTCCGGAGCATTTCAACGAGCGGCATCTCATCACGCCCTTCAACGCGAAGGCCTCGACGCTCTTCCCCGAGCGCGTGGGCGGCGATGTCGTACTGATGCTCACCGCGCACACCGACTGGACGCAGGATCACCCCCGCCCGACTATCGCTCTCGCGCGGGCAAAACGCGTCGAGGATTTCTATGATCCGGCTTACTGGAGCCAGTGGCACGAGCACCTCGCCGACCACGCGATACCCGAGCTGCGCCGCACCGATAGCGACCACATCGAGGTCGGCGCGCCGCCCGTGCTCACCGAAAAAGGCTGGCTCCTCATCTATTCCTACATACAGGAATACTACGACGAGAAGAAGCGTATCTTCTCGGTCGAGGCCGCGCTCCTCGACCGGGATGATCCCACGAAGCTCATCTCGCGCACCGAATCCATCCTCGTGCCGCAGGAATATTACGAGACGTACGGCCTCGTGCCGCGCATCGTCTTCCCGAGCGGCGCGACCGTCACCGACGGGACGCTGGAAATATGGTACGGCGGCGCGGACACCGTCTGCGCGAAGGCGAGCGTCAAGCTCCGCGACCTCCTGCGCGCGCTCGACCCCGAGCGCCCCGCGCGCACGTTCATCCGTGCCGAAGAGAACCCGATCCTCACGCCGCAGGGCGACGGCTTCGAAAGCCGCGAGGTCATGAACGCGGCTGCGATCGATCTCCCTCCGGCTCCTCACGGGACGGACGGCAGCTCGGTCTACCTGCTCTACCGCGCGATGGGCGCAGATAACACGTCTACCGTTGGGCTCGCCGTATCGCGAGACGGCGTCCACATAGACGAGCGCCTGCCTGCCCCGATTTATGAGCCGCGCGCCGACTTCGAGCGCAAGCACGGGAAGCCCGACGGCAATTCCGGCTGCGAAGACCCACGCATCGTGCGCATGGGCGACACGCTCCACATGACCTACACCGCCTACGACGGCGTAAACGTGCCCGGAGGTGCGATCTCCTCGATCAGCGTCGATGACTTCCTGGCGCGCCGGTTCGATAGGTGGAGCGCCCCGTTCATCCTGACTCCGCCCGGGATAGACGACAAAGATCTCGCGCTCCTGCCCGAGAAGATTGGCGGGAAGTACCTTCTCTATCATCGCATCAACCATCAGATCTGCGCCGACCTGCTCGACGACCTCTCCTCGGATAAGCGCGCCAGCCGCGGCATCGAGGTGCTCGCGCCTCGGCTCGGGATGTGGGACAGCGCGAAAGTCGGCATCGCCGCGCCGCCCTTCAAGGTCGCGGGAGGCAAATGGCTTATGATCTATCACGGCATCTCGCGCCATGCGACCTACCGCCTCGGCGCGGCGCTCCTCGCCGAAGACGGCCTCACCGTCCTTGCACGCACAGCCGACCCTATCTTCGAGCCGCTCGAACGCTACGAGCAGGAAGGGACGGTCCCGAACGTCGTCTTCTCCTGCGGGGCGGTCATCCGTGACGATTCGCTCCTGCTGTATTACGGCGGCGGAGACGACGTGCTCGGCGTGGCTACGGCTTCCCTAGCGCACATCATAGATGCGCTCTCATGACCCCACCGCTCATCATCTTCGATCTCGACGGGACGCTCGCGGAGAGCAAGCAGGCCGTCACGCCTGAAATGGCCGCCCTGCTCGCGCGTCTGCTCGCCGAGACCTACGTCGGGATAATCTCCGGTGGCGCGCTCCAGCAGTTCTTGAAGCAGGTCGTCGACCGGCTCTCGGGAGAAGCAGACAAGTCGAAACTGTATCTGCTGCCGACTTCCGGCGCATCACTATACGAATATAGAGGCTGCGATTGGCGGAAGGTCTATGAAGAACGCCTGACGGAAGAGGAGATGCGCACGATAGCCGCCGCGATGCGCGTCGCGGCGTCTGAAACGCACGCCATAGATTTCTCTGCGCCGGCGTACGGCGAACGCATCGAATATCGCGGCGGGCAGGTGACGCTCTCCGCGCTCGGGCAGCACGCTCCGCTCGATAAGAAACTGCTGTGGGACCCGACTCGCGCGAAGCGCGAAGCGCTTCGCGCGGCTATCGCGCCGCAGCTCCCCGGGTTCTCCGTGAAGATCGGCGGCAAGACGAGCGTAGACATCACCAAGCAGGGCGTGGACAAAGCATACGGCATACACCAGCTCTGCGAACGACTTGGCATCAAAGAATCCGCCGCGCTATACGTCGGCGACGAGCTGGGCCCGGGCGGCAACGACGAAGCCGTATACAAGACCGACGCGAAGACGAAGGCTGTCAAAGACCCTTCCGAAACCGCGAAGTTCATCGTCTCTCTTCTTGCATAAAATAGACAAAGCCCGCATCCTTGCGGGCTTTTTAGAAGAACTAACGAGACGGTCATTAAAACAACTTCGCCGCCTCTTCGAACAATTGTGCCTTGTCAGGCGTGATACCAAACTTCTCCGCAGCCTCAAGAGCTCTTCCGAGCTTCGCTCGACAGTGCTCCTCCCATGTCCCAAGCCGGACAATAACGCTCGTTCTTGCTTTAGGATTCATGCGCTCGCGCTGAAAATCCTGTTCCGCGTATAAAAGTCTTTGTGCTGCGACCACAAGAATGCGGTGAACGGCCAATTCGTCATACCTCTGGACAACCAGCGCTCCGTTATCCAGAAGATTCGCGGCCACATCAAGAAACACATGGGGAATCGGGTAAGGAGCTTCTCGAATGGCGAGTTTTTTACTTTGTTCGTGCGCAAGATAGTATGCAACTCCAAACAAAGTAAGCGCCAACACCGCCATGATGGCTACGAGACCCCATTTGCCGATGCCCGCCTCAATGGTTTTTACAAAGGGCAAAGCCCCTAAGAAACCAACGACGAACAAAATCAGTGCCACAAGGAACCTATTGGCGCGCGTTTGTGCCCTCCCAAGTTCTTGCTCCGCACGTTCGAGGGCTGCAATTTCCGTCAAAAGAGTTGTTCCCCCTAGATTGTTCGCTTCATACGCCGCGACAAGTTTCGGGTCCATCTTATCCAAGAACGCCCTTATTCCTTTCGTATCCATGTCAAACCTCCATTCACTCCCTTAGGGACCACGGTCTTTCGGACATCGGCGGCAGCTTCAGGCCGCCGCCGATACGAGCCCAAGCTCGTCGTGTAATCCAGAATAGGTAGGGAACTATTCCGGAAATATTAAAGCACAAATGGTTTATTTACGCAAGTATTTGACTGGTGGTGCGGGCATATCGAAGTCTGACTTCTGTACTTTGTGCACAAGGATCGAAGTCAGACTTCGATCCTTGCTATACTGAAATACATGAGGGTCGAACCTTATGGAGTTGGGTCTATCCTTCACGCCACCAAGCGCGGGACTCGAGGTATGGAAATTGTGCGAGACAACGCCGATCGAAACCGTTTTCCAAAACTGCTTTTCTATTTGAATGACACGTTCTACGACAGCAATTGGCAGAAGGCGACCAGAATACTAAATCCATTTGAACGACCATCTGAGTGGCCAGAACGCAAATCTCTAGCACGAATACTCGCATGGGCACTCGTACCGAACCACTTCCATCTTCTCCTGGAGGAGATTCATGAAGGAGGCACGTCGAAACTCATGCAGAGAGTATGCGGGAGTATGTCGGCACATTCAAATGCCAAATATGGCGAAAGCGGAAGCATTTTCCAAGGCTCGTATAGAAGCAGGACAGTTTCGGAGGATACACATCTACGCTATCTTGCCTTCTATATCCAGGTGAAAAACGTACTTGAACTATACCCGGGAGGATTAAACCAGGCAATCAATCAATTCGACGATGCGTGGGAATGGGCTACGCATTACCAATTTTCTAGCCTACCATCTTTCCTGGCGCGCTCAGACTCACCAATCACAGAGTCAGAATCTCTATGGGGGCTATACCCAGACACGCAATCATTCAAGAAAGAAGCGCGTGGACTTCTTGCTGCGTACATATCCCATCACGCAAGTGATGAATCGCTCGCTGCCCTTACACTCGAGCCTTGGTGAAGTAAGTATCGAAGTCAGACTTCGATACTTACTTGCGGAGTAGGCGGACGAGGCGGATGGTCTCGAAGGAGTGCCGGCCGCCCAAAGCATGAAAAACGGGCGAGAGCTTGTCGCCCGGGTGGGCCGCGAGGGCTTCGCGGATCTCGTCGATAATGTCAGCGGGTACGAGGTGCACGAAGTCTGGGCGGTCGAGCAAGCCGAGCTCTTGGAGCTCTTCGAGGTGGTGCACGATGGTCGAAGGGACGAATCCGCGCTCTTTTGCGGCGTCTTTGAGGCTCTTCGCCTCGCGGACGATGCCGAGGGTTTCGGCGAGGCGGGCGGGGAGCGCGCCGCTTCGCGGCGCGCGTTTCTCCTTCGCATTTCCCTTCCCATCTTCCATCCACGCGCCGCCCATCGCCTTCACAAATCTCTTTTGCAATTCTTCTCGTTCCTTCTCGCTCATCTCGGCGAAGGAATCCGCGGCGGCTTCGCTCGCCGCGCGGAAGTCTTTGTCTTTTTTAAGTATCTCCGGGTGCACCTCAAGCGCCCGCTCGTTCAAGCCGATCAGGTGCACACCAGCGAGCCGTCGCACGCGGCTGAGCGCGACGTACCCCTGCCCGTATTCAAACGCCTTCGAGAGGTCGATGACCGCCGCGTCCATGCTCATCCCCTGGCTCTTGTGCACCGTCATCGCGTACGCGAGGCGGAGCGGGACCTGCGCGACGCTCGCCTTGACCTTGCCCTGTTCTTCGAGCTGCCACTCCATCGGCTCGGTCGCGACCGTCTTGCCTTCTTTCGTCTTCACCACAGGGTATCCGTCGCTGCCCCAACCGGTCACTACTCCCAGCGTCCCGTTGACGAACTTCCCTTGCGGCGAATTCTTTGTGAACATAACCGTCGCGCCCTCCTTCAGCTCAAGTGATTCGGGCGAAAGACAGCCTCGCATGAGACCCTGCACGAGAGTATCCTTGCCTTTTGAACTCATACGGAACGTCTTTGCCGCGCCCGCGAGCTTCGCTAGCTCGCCAGAGTTGATCCGATCGACGTCGGCGTTGTGCGAAAAGAGTTTCGGCGCGTCGGCCGGTGGCGCGCCGCCACCGACCAGGCGCGCGGCGAGATGCTCTTCGTGATGCTGCGCGACGCGCCCGACGCGGATCGCCGAGAGCACTTCGAGGAAGTCGGCGTCGTCTTGGCGGTATTGTTCTGTGAGGTAGCAAACAATAGGATTCAATTCACGCCACACAGGCGAAGCGAACGCGAACGCAACGTCGCTACCGCGCTTCGCTATCGGCGGCAGCTGGAAGAAGTCGCCGACCAGGACGACAGTGATCCCTCCGAAGGGCCGCTCGCTGCGGCGCACCTCGCGGCATACCGCGTCCGCCATCTCGAAGGTTGCCGCCGAGAGCATCGAGACTTCTTCGATAATCAGCACCTTGGCCTTCTGGATTCGCCGCGCGACGTGTTCCTTGCTGGCGATGCGATCGACATCGGCCTTCGAGAGCGACTCCGCGATGCCGATGCCGCTCCACGAGTGCAGCGTCATGCCGCCTACATGCGTCGCGGCTATTCCCGTCGCGGCAGTGACAGACGGCTCGATGCCAGAGGCGCGCAGCCAATCGACGAACTCGTTCACAGTATGCGTCTTGCCGCTCCCCGGCTCGCCGGTGAGGAATACATTCGCGCCGGTCTTCAATATCGTCAATGCCTCGCCTTGCGTCATGCAGCAAGTATACCTTCGTCTGGACGAAATGCGCGAGACGTCATACCCCGAGATAGTGCTCGAGCGTGTATATCCAGTCGCCTTCCGTCTCTGGGCTCTGCTTCTTCTGCTCGAGCAGCCACCGCAGGTATCCCGGGTCGGCCTTCGCCACTTCTTCCAGCCGCTTGCCGGAGTATTTGCCGAACCGGATGGTGGTAAATAGAAGCGGGCGAGCTGAGATGGCGAGCATCGCGTCGAGTGCGGCTTCCTCGGTCCCGTGCCGCCCTTTCATCTTCGCGAGCAGCCGATCGAAAAGCGCTTCGAGCACGAGCACGTCGCCGAGCGCGTCGTGAGCCTCCGCTTCGATCTCGAGCCCGAGCAGGTAGCGCAGGTATTGCAACCGATAATTCGGGAGCGTGTCGTCCGGGTCGAGCGCATACGCGACCTTGTAGGTGCAGATGGAGCGCCGCGGCACGACCCCTTCGCGCCCGAGCATCGCCAGGTCGAATGCGGCGTTATGCGCCACGGTTACTGCCTCGTCGCTCTCGAGCAGGTCTTTCAGCCCCGAGTATTCAGGCGCGTCCGCGAACGACGGCCGACCGGCGACCATCTTCTCGGTTATGTGGTGGATCGCCATGGACTCTATGGAGATCGGGACAGGCGGTTTGTACAGCGCGTTCACGAGCGGCTCGTCCACGTATCGTTCCTTCAGCGCGAGCTGGCACAGGCGGTCTTGCGCGCCGTTGCCTGTAGTCTCCGTATCCAGGAAGATAATCTTCATCGCGTTCATGATACCAGGCGCCGGCTGGCAGCAAAACCGCCAGGCGGCCGGCAGCCTGCAAGCTGGCCGCTACGCCGTCCGATTCCGGTACCAGACCAGGCCGCCGATCAGCACGACTGCAAGCGCAGCGAGCCAGACATATACGGCACTGCCTGAAGACTGCTTCGCGGCGGTTCCTGCCGCCGCGAGCGACGTAGTAGACGCGGCGACCGGCGTCGTGGTCGCTGATTCCGTCGTCGTAGCCGTACTCGTCGCGGCGCTCACCGAGGCAGTCGTCTTCGCTACAGCCGGTTTCGGAGCGGACTTCGCGGTGACCGCAGTCTTTGCAGGAACGGTGGTCGGAGCAGGCGCGACGGAGGCCGCTATCGTAGCGACAGCGCTGCCCTGGGTGCCGGAGAGCGCGTTCTTATTGCTGTCATCGAGCATCATGGACTGGCCTGTTACGCCGATCGTCGCCGTCCCCGATGCTTTCGCCGTGAATGTAACCGTCCCGAATACGGTCGGCGCGGTGACACCGCCGGGATATCCGGCAGTCTTCACGAGCGCGCCGTTCGCGTTATCGACGAGGTCATACCCGCCCGCCTTGAGCGCGAGCCAATCGGAGGCCAGGTCGAAGCCGGAAACCGACACGAGCGCCGGATCGAACGAGACGTTCGCACGAGCCGTGTATACCTTCGCGCCGGACGGCACCGCCGTGAGCGTCACCGTGAACGTCTTGCCCGGCGTCACCGAGACCGTCGAAGGCGAAAGGCTTATGGACGCCGCGGAAACGGATGCAGGGAGCGCGAGCGCGAGCGCCGCGGAGATGATGAATAGGGTGCGGTTCATGATTACGAAGCTAGATGGCTGATAAGCAGGTTGAAGTCGAAGATGTCTACGACGCCGTCGTGGTTGAGGTCTGCGCTCAGGCTCGCGCCTGTCTTGCCCCACTGCACGAGCAGCGCGTTGAAGTCGAGAACGTCCACTTTCCCGTCGCTGTTTATGTCGCCGACTGGCCCGGACGTCGGAGTTGTGACGACGGACGCTATCGCGCCTCCCCCGCCGCCGCCTCCGCCACCTCCACCGCCTGAAGACGGTGTGGATATATTTATCCCGTACGCGAAGACGCCGACCGGGGAAACGGCCGTCGTCCCGAGGCATGCTATCGCCCGGATCGTCTCTGACGAGGATACGCTTATCGGCGACGAATACGTCGCGCCGGAAGTACACGTGGGCGACGTGCCGTCCACCGTGTAGCGGATGCTGTCAGAGCCGCTCGCCGACAGCGAGACGCTCTGCACGCTCGTGTACGAGGAGCCCTGAGCCGGATCGGCAGAGACGGTCGTGCCGACGATGCCGCTCAAGCCCGTCTGGATGCCTCCCGTAGACAGCGTGCCGCCGACGGTAGAGGCCATAGCCGGCGTTGCTGCCGCCAACAGGAAGGCGACGCCCGCGGAAAGTGCGAATGATCGGTTCATATGTCGCAAGGCTATTCGGCCGGAGCTTCCGTATCTATCCCGTAGCTGGTCGAGTATGAGCCGCCGGACGTCCCCGCCGGCACTCGCGTCTCGACCACGATGTCTACCTGCCTTCCCGCCGCGGACGACGCGTCGCCGGCGAGCGTCATCGGCACGCTATACGCGCCCGGGCCAGCGATCGTTATAGCGCTCGTGGTCGCGTTCGCGTCGCTCGATTGCGGCGAGTAGAAGCGCAGGTTCCCGGCGACCGGTATCGTCCCGCTCGGCGAACCGAGGAAGTCGTCGAACTTCATGCGAAGCTTCGTCTCGCCCATCGGCACGGTCACGTGGAATGTCCACGCCCAGCCGTCGTCAAAGCTGCCGTCAGCAGTCGCGTACGTCTTAGTCGCGTCGATGCCGGTCACGGCAAGCACCGCAGTGCTGTCATCCACGACCGTCGTCACTGTGTTGTCGCCCGAGGTCGCGAGGTTGTGCGAAGCATCAGCCGACTTCACGCGGAAGTGGTACGTCGTGTTCGGCGTGAGACCAGTGAGCGTCACGCTGTGCGATGACGTGAGCGTCGCGTCGGACGCGCTTGAAGAGCCGTAGCCGGAAGTCGTGCCGTACTCGACCTGCGACGTACTGTTCTCGTTCGTCGTCCAGGTGATTTCGACCGTGCTCGTGCCGATGTTCATTGACTGCACGTTCGTGATGACCGGTGCGGTCGTGTCAGGCACGGACGCGCCCGTGAAGGTGACGGCAACCGCGTTCGGGTCGAGGACGCCGCTCGCGGCGTTCACGTGCACGACGCCGGCCGAGGAGCTGGTGAGCGTGGTCGTCTGCACGCCGTTTGCAAGCGTGAGGATAGTGCTCCCTAGGCTGCCAGAGCCGTCGGTCGAGAGCACGACCTTGGTCGAATCATCGGTGAGTATCGGATTACCGTATTGGTCTTCGCTTGTCACCGTTATGGCGCTCGCGTCAGCCGTGGTGAGCTCCGTCGGGCTCGCCGTGATGCCGATCTGCGAGCGCGGACCCGGATTGACAGTAACCGTGAACGAAGTCGGGGTCGCGATGTTGCCGTGTGCGTCGGTCTTGGCGCAGGTGATGGTCGTCGTCTTATTCACTTGGAAGAGCGAACCGGATGCCGGCGTGCAGATTGCAGGCTGATCGCCATCGACCGCGTCGCTCGCGATGGGTGCGGCGTACTTCACGATCGCACCGCCGAGCTGGTCGGCCGTGACGGTGATGTCGTCATGCGCTGCGATGACCGGCTCCTTCGTGTCGTGAACCGTCACCTTGAACGATGTCGGTACCGCTGCA
>JAKAMJ010000015.1 GCA_021812955.1 bacterium
TTGCTCGGCGACCAGATCGCCCGCCGCTGTGCCGAGTGCGAACGTAAATAGGATGGCGAGCCAGTAGAATGCCTCGCGGCCGGTCGTCACGATGGAGTGGATCGAGAGCGTCTTCTCGACCGCATACCAGATAGCGAATATCACGGCGAGTATGCCCGCGAACACCAGCGTGCTCGTCATGAGTGAGACGCCGAGGTTATCCGTCAGGTTATCGGTTATCTGCGTGCCTACGACGCTGATAAGTACGATGGCGAGCCAGTAGATGCCTGGGATGTACCTGCGTGCTCGGAACTGGAAGAACAGCACGACCGCAAGCAGCGTTGCGGTGATAATCGTGGTGAGGGTAAGGCCAAAGTTGAGGTTCGTACTGAGGAAGTCCGAGGCGGTCTCGCCAACCGTCGTGCAAAGAATCTTGATAGCCCAAAAGTAAATCGTTACTTCGGGAACCTTGTTGAGCATCTGCTTCCACTTACCGCTTTGTAGAGATTCAGCAGAACGTGTGCTGGGCAGCGAAACGTCAGATACGTAATGTGGCGGCATGTGAATAGATTATTTTAACTAGTAATACTGCGCGAGGTCATACTCGTTGTTTCGAATGAGACGAGCTTGGCGTGCTCTATTGACCGACAACCTCTGCGCCACCCGGTGCCTTTGTAGCATCCGCGTATACCGGTGCGTAATTCGGCGTACTAACCTCTACGTGGAACTTGAGCGTATCCACCGTCGTACCATAGACACCGTGCATGTTCACGCCGTAGTGCCACGGACCAGACTGGCCATCGAAGTGTACCGTACTAGACCCATGTGGCGGAAGCGTGAAGCCGGTGAGCTGCTTGTAGTATCCCTCTTTCTTTCCGCTTGCCATGTCAGTCACCGTGTAATACGCCTCAAAATTCGAGAGCGTCTTTCCAGTGACGTTCTGAACGGTGAGCTGGAGGTGATCGCTCACGGCGTTACCAGCAGCATCAGTATTATTCTCCACCATGATTGAAGAGATTTTTATACCCTGTGCAGTCGCCGTGTTCTTAATCTGATTCGGATACAGGCCTGGCACGATGTCTTCTGCCGTCTGCGATGTGCCAGTAACTGCGTTTGTGCTTGACGCGGCCGCCCCTACAGAAACGGTACTCGGTGTCTGTGTGGAAGGTTGAACGGCGACCGTTGTCTTGCTAGCGCTATTCGTGCTGATAAATACAACTCCGAGCAGCACAACCACTACCGCTGCTCCAATGACATACTGTGTTTTCATATGATTCTTAGGTTATTCATAATACGCGTCATGGCGAAGCGGCCATGATTCGTTTGTTGCTCATACCTGCATATGAGAGCGCTATCCCTGCACCGAGGAAGAGAAGGAGGACGAGGAGATCTGGCCACTTATCGTTCATGATAAAACCGAGGGACTTGTCGTTATACATCGTCTTGATGCCAAGGGTGGCGAACGAGAGCCGCTCGTAATGCTTCTCGACAGAACTCACCTCAAGTGCGTTCCGGAGATTTTCATAGTGCTTGAACTGGCCTATGACAGCCTCCTGTCCGTTCTGGGTCATGTGCATGTGCGCGAAGAAGCCACCCGGCACCTGATTGTCCGGGTCCATGGTGTCGCCGATCTGCGGGATAATGAGCACAAAGACCAGCCACAACGAGAACGCGAGCATGAGCGCACGCGGGAGGTCGGAAATGAAGAGTGCGAGCGCTGCAGAAAAGCAGAAGAAAAAGAGCAGGTACCCGAAGGTGTAGAGAAGCACCAATCCGAGTTTGATGAGTTCACTCGTCGTGAAGCCGACATGTCCGATGCCGGATATCGCGACGACAGTGAAGAGCCCGATACCTAGGACGAGGGTACCGAGCATAACACTTGCACCGAGCAGTTTTCCTCCCATGAGTTCATTTCTCGTGACAGGACGAGTAAGCAGCAGCCGAGAGGTGTTATTGCCCTTTTCTTTTGCGATAGACAAGTAACCGAGCACGAGCGCGATAACCGCACCGATTATCTCCAGATATTCGACGGTGCCGCGCAACATCTGCAGCGGGTAGTATGCAGGCTGCGTGAGCACAATGGACTGCAATTGAGCTGGTGACAGCTGCGAGAGAGCGGCGTGATACTGGGCTACCTGCGACTGAAACGCGAACGACGCGACCAATATCGAGATGCCGGTAAGCGCGAGGAGGAAGAACGCAAGCGTGAGAAAGAGCGAATTACGCGAAGCATCCTTCACCTCTTTGCGAGCAATGGTAATGATGTGTGGGGATCGGTTCATAGCTGCAAATCATTTGCGCTGGTGTGCCGCCCGAGCGCATAGGCACTCACGCCGGTTGTGGCGGCAAGGTAGGCAAGAAGTGCACCAAGCGGCACAACGAGCGCCGCACCATTTGAACGTAAGAGGTCGAGTGCGCTCCGCGTGTAGAACTGCCCGATCGAAATCGGTCCGAATATCGTGCTCATGAGAGAAAAGAACTTTCCTTGATCTGGAAATGCATTTGCGAGAGTGACCGGATTCAGAAGCGCTACCGGATTCTGGCCGGTCGTGAGCTCGGGTATGATGAACACGACTGCAACCCAAAGCAGGATGGGAATGAAGAGTGCGGTAGATTCGTTTCGCGATACGATTGCGAACAAAAGTCCGAGTGATGCAAATATACCCAAGTATAGAAATGATGCCGCGTAGAATCCCAAAAGATACAGGAATTCAATGCCTGAAAGATGGAGGGCAGGTATGAGAAGTGCGGAAAGAGCACTCACGCTATAGGTAGCAAAGACGACACCCGCGAGTGCCAGGAAGATACCGAGCAATTTGGCAAACGCGTATCGTGCCTTGCTCACTGGGCGCACAAAGGTGAGCGGCAGGACGCCGGACGCGCGCTCGCGTATGAATGATCGGTGGCCGATAACAATAGCAAGCAGCGCGCCAATGAGCAGTATATAGATGAGCATATTGTCGAAGACGAGGAGCGGCGAAACGCCATCAAGCGGATTTGGTATGACGTTTGTCACGCCTTGTGTAGCCAGATATGCCACCGAGGCGTGATAGATCGCGTTCGTCGTGCTGCGCGTCGACCAGCCGATGTACACAGAGAAGAAGGTCATGGTGAGGAAGATGCCCAGCAGAAGCAGAAACGTTTTCTCACGCAAGAGCGCGCGCCATTCATTACGCACTATGACCGCTACAAGCGGCGGCACGTCCTTTCTCATATCTTTTCTTCCATTTGCACGTAGATGGTCTCGAGCGACACTTCATCCGGAAAATCGGCGAGTGTCTTTTCGAGTGTCTCGTTGTAGATCAGGCGGCCCTTGTTGAGCACTCCGATTGACGTGCAGGTCTTTGCCACCTCAGAGAGGAGGTGGGTATTCATGAAGATAGTCATGCCTTTCTCGCGGTTGAGCCGGAGGATTATGTCGCGCAAGTTCTTTATACCCACAGGATCAAGACCCGTGGTCGGTTCATCGAGGAAGAGGACTTCCGGCTCATGGAGGATAGCCTGCGCCACACCGATGCGCTGCCGCATACCTTTTGAGAAGGACTTCAGCTTCTTGTGTTCGACACCGCGGAAGTCGAGGAAGCCGAGCACCTCGTCGATTCGTTCATCGACGTTTTCTACACCGGAGAGCCGAGCGAAATACGCGAGGTTCTCGTACGCAGTGAGGTCATTGTAGAACGTGACATTTTCTGGGAGGTAGCCGATCTTGGCACGGACTTCTTGCGCGTCACGAACGGTATCGAGGCCTGCTATGCGCGCCGTACCCGCCGTCTGGCGCAAGAGCGTAGTAAGAATACTGATGGTCGTCGTTTTCCCTGCGCCGTTGTGACCCAAGAATCCGAAGATTTCGCCTTGTGGAACGACTAGGTTGAGTTCGTGCAGGATGGTCTTCTCTGCGTATGCATGAGTAAGGCCAGCGAGTTCGATGGCGGGTTCTGTCTTTGTGATCGATGGTGTCATGATTGTTTAGCGCGAGCACGCCTAGCGCAATGCTAGGCGCTTCGCGTACGTGCCTTACTGAGCCGTGTTAGATTCGCTCACGCCGGTCTCTGCGCCCTGTGCGCCATCAACCTCCGCACCCTGCCCCTCAGCCTGTGCCGAGTTTTCTGGTGCATCCGCGACTTCAGTGTCTGACCCGCCCACGTCCTGGTGTCCAACCTGGACATCCGTATTAGCGTTCGTGTCATCCGCCTGTTCACCATCTACATGGTTTGGATCCTGAGCGGTCGATTGAACCGCCGTAGAAGCCGTCACTGGGTTCGGCGTCACGCTCGCGGCGTGAGCAGCAACCCCCGCGGCTCCGGTCATGCCAACGATAAACGCGGCAAGGACAGGAAGGTACTTCTTCGTAGTCATAAGCATCTCGTTATGGGTAATGAGGTTGCCCTCACCTGAGACTACGCGGTTCGCCCTCGGTTCCTTACAAGCTAATTCGACCCGTCCTGTGGTACTCCGAGAGGAGCACTCGCCGTCGAAACTTGATGGGTCAAATATTCGTAGGTGCGTTGGCCAAAATCAAAATGGTTCAAGAGCATACCGAGACCGATGCTCAACACTATGACAATAAGTACGAGTGTTGCTGTGGCATATTTGTACCCTCGACGCGTGTGACGGAGGCCATAGTACGCGATGACCGTAAAAAGGGCGGTGATGCCCAGCCACGCAAATGGGATGCTCTGGGCAATATCTTGTATGGAAGAACTCTGTAGTTTCGCAATTCCGTCGTTATCGAAGAAAACGAATTCCGCAATGGCGAACGCGAGGCCGCCGACGACAATCGAAGCCGTCGCAAGGAACCAGATCATGCTTCGGCTGAAGAGAAACTTCCAGCGCGCGATCGGCAGCGCGTTGCGCGCTTCGAGTTCCTTCACTATCTCCTGCGGGAATGTGTCGTCTTGGTTCATATCAGTTTTGTTCATCATACCTCTTTAGTTTCTCTTTGAGTTTTGCCTTGGCACGATGCAGGTACACGGCGACCGTACCGGCCGGCAGTTCAAGGATATCCGAAATCTCGTCATAGCTCTTGCCCTCGAAGAAGCGGAGGAGAAGTACATCGCGGTACTTGAGATCGAGCGTATCAAGCGCCACACGCACTGCTTCGCGGTCGATGGCTGTGTTTGCTTCTCGTTCGATATCAAGGTCGTCGGCAATCCGGCCGAACACCTCAAGGTCAGTCTCCGATTCCATAGTACGCGGCCGATTCTTCTGCTTGCGGAAATGGCTGATGGTCTCGTTACGCGCGATGCGGTACAGCCATGCGCTGAATGGGAGATTCGGGTCGTAGTCGTTTAGGTGGAGGTACGTCTTGATGAACGTCTCTTGGAGGATGTCCTTGGCCGTCTCTGCATCGAGCGAGCCGAGCTGAACGACATATCGACGGATACGCGTATCGTACCTGGCAACGATAAGGGCAAAGGCGTCCCGGTGCGCTAGGGCTTCTTTGACCAATACCTGATCCGGCACGTTTTCGTCCATTCCCTTAACCGTATCACGGCCTGCCAGGATGGCGATACTCTCACTGCAGCAAGGCAAGTGACAGAGTGGCATCCAGTATTTACGCCATATTTCCATGGCAAATAAGATTTCCGGCGGCGTCGTGCATACGAGCCAAGAAAAACTAATCTCTATAGGACCTTGCATCCAAGCAGCAACACGCCTGATGGTATGCGGCTTGCCATCTCCCCTTCCGCAAGGACTCGGATCGGATCGCCCGCGGCAAGCGAGGTCGACGCGTTCCCGATATCACAATACGCTTTTGATACGGAGCTTGTCGTGAGTTGAATGAGCGTGTCGCCGTTCTGTTGGCTCACGCCTGCCACCGTACCGGAAGCAACGAGCGTGCTCTCGCGCCAGAGGCTGCTTATTTCTTAGCTTCCTTGAAGGTGACGCGCTTACGAAGCGTGGGGTCGAACTTGGTGAGCTCGATCTTGCGCGTGGTGGTCTTCTTGTTCTTGCGCGTCCAGATGACGTGCGACGACTTGGTAGACTTGAGCTTTATGAGACGAATCTGTGACATAGGGGAAATATAGCAGGAAGGGCGGAGTTAAGCAACCACCTCAAGCGGCTGCTTCTTCGCCCGGACGGCTTTCTTCTTGACGTCGAAGTGCGGTTCGCCGTTCTTGAGCGATACGGTTACCGTCCCCCCTTCCATAAGCCCTTGGTTGACCATGAGAGACGCGAGCGGCGTGAGGATCGTGTCCTGAATGGTGCGGCGGAGCGGGCGAGCGCCGTACTCAGGGTTATACCCCTTCTCGGCGAGCCAGGCGTGCATCGCCGGATCGATCCGTAGCGCGATGCGCTTATGTGCCAGACGCTGCACGACCTCTTCGACCTGATTATCGACGATGCGCGCGAGCGCCTCCTTGCCGAGCGGGTCGAAGATGATCGTCTCGTCGAGACGGTTCAGGAACTCGGGGCGGAAATGCTCGCGAAGCGCTTCCATGATCTTCTCTTTCGTCTCCTCGAAGCGGACGGCGTCAGTCGCGTCGGCCGAGCCGAAGCCGATATGCGCGAGCCGGTCCACTAGCTCGCCGCCGATGTTGCTCGTGAGCACGATGACCGTGTTCTTGAAATTGACCTTGCGGCCTTTGCCGTCTGTGAGGTGGCCGGAGTCGAGCACCTGGAGCAATATGCTGAACACTTCCGGATGCGCCTTCTCGACCTCGTCGAAGAGGATGACCGAATACGGGCGGTGCCGGACGCTCTCGGTGAGCGTGCCGGACTCCTCGTAGCCTACATAGCCGGGCGGCGCGCCGATGAGCTTGGCGACCGAATGCTTCTCCATGAATTCGCTCATGTCGACGCGCACGAGCGCGTCCGCGTCGTTGAACATGAACTCCGCGATCTTCTTCGAGAGCTCGGTCTTGCCGACGCCCGTCGGCCCGAGGAACAGGAACGAGCCGATAGGCCGGTTCGGGTCGCTGATGCCGACGCGCGAGCGCTTCACCGCGTCCGTCACTTTCTTCACCGCGAGGTCCTGGCCTATGATGCCGCGCTTGAGCGCGTCCTCCATGCGCGAGAGCTTCGTCATCTCTTCTTCGAGCATCCGTGCGACCGGGATGCCGGTCCAGCGGCTCACGACAGCCGCGATGTCCTGCTCGGCCACTTCTTCGTTCAGCACGCGGCGCGACTTCTGCAATGCCTTCAAGCGCTTGAGCTTGGTCTCGAGCTCTCTCCGTATGTGCGGGATCTTGCCGTAGCGGATCTCAGCGACGGTGCCCAGGTCTGCCGCAGCTTCGGCGTTGTCGGCCTGTATGTTGAGCGCTTCTAGCTCGGCCTTGGCGGCGCGGATGCCGGTAAGCGTCTCCTTCTCGTTCTTCCATTTGAGCTCGAGCTCGCTCGTCTTCTCGCGCAGGTCGGCTATCTCGGCGTCGATGGTCTTCATGCGCTCCTTTATCTCTTTCGCATGTTCGCCTTCGAGGTCCTTCGAGAGCGCCTGCTTCTCGATCTCGAGCCGGCGGATCTTGCGGTCGGTTTCCTCAAGCAAGGGCGGCTTGTTCTCAAGCGCGATACGCAAGCCGGACGCCGCCTCATCTATGAGGTCTATTGCCTTGTCCGGCAGGAACCGCTCGCTGATGTAGCGCGCCGACAGTTCGACTGCCGCGACGATCGCGCCGTCGGTGATACGCACCCCGTGAAAAAGCTCGTACTTGTCGCGAAGGCCGCGCAATATCGCGATACCGTCCTCGATCGTCGGCTCCTGCACGAACACCGGCTGGAACCGGCGCGTGAGCGCGGCATCCTTCTCGATGTATTTCTGATATTCCTTCAGCGTCGTCGCGCCGATGACGCGTATCTCGCCGCGAGAGAGCGCAGGCTTGAGCATGTTCGACGCGTCGAGAGAGCCCTCGGCGCCGCCGGCTCCGACGAGCGTGTGGAGCTCGTCCACGAAAAGCACGACCTTCCCTTCCGCGCGCTCGACTTCCTTCATGACGCTCTTCATGCGCTCCTCGAACTCGCCGCGATATTTGGTGCCGGCGATCAGGAGCCCCAGGTCGAGCGAGAGAAGCTCCTTCCCTTTGAGGGATTCCGGGACGTCTCCAACGGCCATGCGCCCGGCGAGCCCTTCAGCGATGGCCGTCTTCCCGACGCCCGCTTCGCCGATCAGCACCGGGTTGTTCTTCGTGCGGCGGGCGAGTATCTGAATGACGCGGTTTATCTCCGTGTCTCGACCGATGACCGGATCGAGCTTGTTCTCTGAGGCCATCTTCGTGAGGTTGCGCGCGTACTTTGCGAGCGCACGGAAGCGCTTCGGCTCTGCAGTCTGCCCGTCCTTCGAGCTCTTGAGCTCCTTCAAGACCGCGAGGGTCCCTTCACGGCTTATCGAGAAACGAGCGAGCACGTCTGACGCTGGCCCGGGATTCTCGACGATAGCCACGAACAGGTGCTCCGTGCCGACGAACGCGTCGTTCATGCGCGCGGCGATCTTTCCGGACGATTCGAGCGCGTGCGCAAGATCGGGCGTGAAATATATCTGATACGACGGCGAAAGAACCGACGCGCTTTCGGGCGATTCGAGCCGCTCGACCACGATGTCGGAGAGTAGGTTGGTGTCTACCTCCATGCGATCGAGAAGCGAGAAGACGAGCGACTCTTCCTGGGTGAGAAGCGCCGCAAGCAGGTGCAGCGGCGAGACATGGTTCTGCCCGCGCTCTATCGCGAGCTCGTGTGCACGCCGTATGGCTTCTTTCGCTTTCGTTGTGAAATTCTCGAATGGAGGCATATGAGATGTCTGATTATTTCGACGCGGCCGGCGAAGCGCCTTTCGCGTCGGCGGACGTCGTCGTCGCGGTCAAGAGCTCGGTTATCGCATTCGTACTGACTAGTACGCCTGGCGTGCCTCCGGCGCTTACGCCGATGATGTCGCCGTTCAGGTTGACTGCCGCGCTGCCAGCGCCGATGTCCGGCAGCGTCGTGTGTACGCTGCCGTCGCTCACCCGAGCGACGATCCCGGTCGCGGCCGAACCGTCTGCGGCGAGCGCCAGCGCGGTCTGGCCGAGCTTGAGGCTACCCGATGAGACAAGAGTCGCTTGCGGCTCTTTGGGAAGCGTGGCGTCGTCGGCGAAACCGTATATCATGAGCCCCTTCCCGGAATGCGCGAGCGACGCTGGGAAACGTGCCCCGTTCGCGAATTCGATTATCGTTTCTTTGGGGAGGCTGTCCTGCGCCCCCGTGACGACTGCGCGCGAGCTCGGCAGATACGCGCCGACACTCAACGCCGGCGTCGTGGTACCCGCGTCTGACGGATACAGGGTGACCGTGCGTGCCGCCGACTCGCTGATGGCAGACATGACGAGGTCCTGATTCGACGGCGCCGGCGCCGGCTGGGGCGCGACTGCGGGCACCGCGGCTGCGACCGTCTCGATGGTATGCTCGACGACGCGGTTCACCGTCTGGGTTACGAGCGCCGGCGCGCGATCGAGCAGCGATACCGTTAATATGCCGGTCGCCACTGACGTGACGAAGTTGATCAATATCGTAAGCAGTATGAGCTGGGATTTCGAGAGTTCTTCTATGTCCATAGGTAAATATTGCTACCCTTGCCTGTTACTGTCAACGGCCGCGGCGAGGAAGGCGGTCTCGCGGGCGAGCGCTGCGGCGAAGCGGGCAAGATCACGGAAGCGCGTGCGCGGACCCCACGAGACGCGCACCGCGGCGCGGGCGCGCTCCTTATCGCCGGTCAATACATACACCGCGCGGGAACCTTCTTCCGAATCCGTTTCGCACGCGCTCCTCGACGAGACGGCGAACCCGTCCTCGTCGAGGAGCGCGAGGAGGTAGTCCGTGTCGCGGCCCGGGAGCGAAACGCTCAAGATGTTCGGCGCTTGGGCGCGGCCTTCTTGTATGAAAATGCCCGGGATGTTCGAGATGAGTCCGATGAGGCGCGCGCGCGAAGCGCGCGCGGAATCGCGAAACGCTTCGCGTCCGAGCGCGGCGTCGCGCAGCGACGCCGCGAATTTCTCCGCAAGCTCCGGCGACTCCGTCCCCGGCCGCAACCCCCGCTCCTGCCCGCCGCCGCCGTAAAGCGGCACGAGCGGTATCGCCCGGCGCGCGATGAGCGCGCCGATTCCGTGCATCGCGCCCACTTTCGCACCGTCGAACGCGAGCGTGTCCGCGCCGAAATGATCGCGCGTGATCTTCTCCGTGAGCGGTGCCTGGCTCGCGTCCACATGCAGGAGCGCGCGAGGCAAAAAAGCATTTTTCTCTGTGAACGCTTGCGTACGAGAAAAATGCTTTTTTGCCTCGCGCGCGCCCCTCAACACTTCCGCCACCTCTCGCGTATTCCACACCACGCCCGTCTCGCCACAGACAGCGTCCATCACCACGAGCACCGTCTCCTCGCGCAGCATCCTCGCGAGCGCATCCGTGTCGACGCGATAGTCCCGCACCGGCAGCGGCTCGACCGCGACACCCTCGTCCGCGAGTATCCGCACATTCTCGATGATCGACGCGTGCGAGCTCGGCAGGTACAGCACGTGCATGTTGTTCCGCCCCGGCACGTCGCGCCCGGCGCGCGCGCGAAGCGCGCGCGCCTGTCCCAGTATCGCGAGCGCGTTCGCCTCGGTCGCGCCGCTCGTGAATATCACGTCGTCGCTCTGCACTTCGACCAAGCGCGCGACCTCCTTCCGCGCGCGCTCAAGCCGCTCTCGCGCCGCACGCCCTTCCAGGTGCGGCGACGACGGATTCCCCGCCATCCCCGCTGCCACGTCTAGGTACACCCGCTTCTTGCCCCACATGCCTCTCATTCTACCCTATCCGCGGCCGCATCCGCACGCGTGCCGACTTTTGCACTTTTGCCATTTTTGTGATGAAATAGAGGCACTATGGCACGAACGGCACGGCCGCCCGTCATCGCGGTGATGGGCCACATAGACCACGGCAAGTCGTCGCTCCTGGATTACATCCGGAAGACGGCCGTCGTCGCTGGCGAGGCCGGCGGCATCACGCAGCATGTCTCGGCATACATCGCCGTCCACGACGGCCGCCCTGTCACCTTCCTCGACACGCCCGGCCACGAAGCCTTCAAGACCATCCGCTCGCGCGGCGCCGCTGCGGCAGACATCGCCATCCTCGTCGTGGCCGCAGATGAAGGCGTGATGCCACAGACGCTCGACGCGCTCTCGGCCATCAAAGAATCCGGCATCCCGTTCGTCGTCGCCATCACGAAGATAGACAAGAACAACGCCGACGTGGAGCACGCGAAGATGTCGCTCCTCGAACACGAAGTGTTCCTCGAGGGCCTGGGCGGCGACGTCGCCTACGCGCCCGTCTCGTCGAAGACCGGCGAGGGCGTTTCCGAATTGCTCGACCTCGTCCTGCTCGCTGCCGATCTCCGCGGCCTCGAGGCCGACCCGGAGGCGAGCGCGACCGGCTTCGTGCTCGAATCGACCCAGGACCCGCGGCGCGGCGCGTCGGC